>JAIVGU010000057.1 GCA_020201445.1 Halobacteriales archaeon | reverse complement strand
GACCCGCGCGGCCACCGCCCGTTCGACAGCTGCACCCCTCTCTCCGACCGCAACGTCTGGCACTACTACCTCGCCCAGTCGCTCGACGCCGGCGCGTCGTGGGCGGTGGAGCGGCTGACCGACGACCCGGTGCAGGTGGGCGCCATCTGGAACCAGGGCGGCACCTTCCCGTGCCGCAACCTGCTCGACTTCGCGGACATGGCCATCGACGCCACCGGCCGCGTCCACGTCGCCTTCGCCGACGGCTGCATCGACAAGTGCGCGAAGAGGTACGCCGCGCGCTGGCCGGGCGCAGGCTTCGCGGGGGGGCGGCAAGCGCTGTCGTGCTCCTTCTCCTGCTGGCCGGCTGCGCGCAGCCCCCCGCCGGCACCGCGCCCGGCTGCGCCCCCACCGCAGCGGACGCTGACTGCGGCGCCACCTGCGTCGCCGCGTCCTGCTCCGCCACGCAGAAGCCCACCGGCCCGCGGCATCCGGCCGTGCAGCTCACCGACGTCCCCGTCTACAAGTTCTCCGGCCTCGTCGCGGGCGCCAACCCTCCCAGCGGGTCGGGGCCGCTCGCGCCCGGCCCAGTGCCCGTGGCCAAGCACGACACGTTCAAGGTGCCGGAGCGGACGTTGGACCTGGTGTTCAGCGTGCGGCACCAGGACGGCACGGCCGTCGCCCAGGTCTACGTCACCGGCCCCGACGGGTCGCTGGTCTACGCCAGCGGCGAGACCGAGTGCGTCGGCGCCCCGCCCCCCGCCGGCGCCGCCTGCGTCATCGGCGCGGAGGAGGCGACCGGCGCGGTGGACCCTGGCGAGTACGCCATCGACTACTGCGTGACGGGCGCGACGGACGTCGTGGTCGAGGTGGTCGCCACCGTGAACGTCACCGCCTGAGCCGCCAGGACAACCGCTTTGGCCGGCCCGCCGCTGCCGCCGCCATGCGCACCCGCCCGTTCGGCCCCGCCAAGGTCCCGGTCTCCGTCCTGGGGCAGGGGACGTGGCGGTGGTCCGACTCCGCGACCCACCCGGCGGCCATCCAGGAGGGCATCGCGCTCGGGATGACCCACGTCGACACCGCGCAGCTCTACGAGGACCAGTCCGGCTCGGAGACGATGCTGGGCAGCCTGCTGTCGCGGCCCGCCCGCGCCGGAGGCACGCTGCGCGACCACGTCTTCCTCGCCAGCAAGGTGCTGCCCAACGGGGCGACGCGGCGCGGCACGGTCTCGGCGTGCAAGGACAGCCTCGTGCGGCTGCAGACCGGCCACCTCGACCTCTACTACCTGCACTGGCGCGGCCCGCACCGGCTGGCGGACACCATGGCGGCGCTGGGTGAGCTGGTGGACCTCGGCTGGGTGCGGCACATCGGCGTCAGCAACTTCGACGTGGAGGACCTCGACGAGGCCAAGGCGGCGCTCGGCCCGCGCAGGCTCGCCGCGAACCAGGTGCTCTACCACCTGGAGGAGCGCGGCGTGGAGTCCGACGTCCTGCCCTGGTGCAAGCGGGAGGGCGTTGCCGTCGTCGCCTACTCCCCGTTCGGCGCCGGCCGCTTCGTCGGCGGCAAGGGCAAGGCCGTGCTGGAGGAGGTCGCGCGCAGCCTCGGCAAGACGCCACACCAGGTCGCCCTCGCCTTCCTCATCCGCGACCCCGCCGTGTTCGCCATCCCCAAGGCGGAGAAGGTGGAGCACGTGCGCGACAACGCCGGCGGCGACTTCGACCTGCCCCCCGAGGCCATCGAGCGGCTCGACCAGGCGTTCCCGCTGCAGCCGGGGCTTGTGCACCACTGACGCCTGACGCCCGAACCACGGATTGCACGAAGTGAGGCTGTCCAAGCGCGGCACTCGCGCCATGCAGGGACACCTGCGGCGGGCAGGCGGTCACGCGGAAACCTTCTCCGTGCAATCCGTGGAATCCGTGGTTTGGGGGATGGGCGGGCGCCGCTCGCCCTTTATGGGGCACCCCCCTGCGGCGGCCACCCATGCTCAAGGTCGCGCCCTCCATCCTCTCCTGCGACTTCGCCCGCCTGAAGGAGGAGGTCCAGGCCGTCGAGAAGGCCGGCGCCGACTGGCTGCACGTCGACGTCATGGACGGCCGCTTCGTCCCCAACCTCACCCTCGGCCCGCCCATCGTCAAGGCCATCCGCCCGCACACCAAGCTGCTGCTGGACTGCCACCTGATGATGGTCGAGCCGGAGAAATTCGTGCCCGAGTTCGCCGCCGCCGGCGCCGACAGCATCACCGTCCACGCCGAGGCGTGCACGCACCTGCACCGCAACGTCCAGCAGGTCAAGGGCCTCGGCAAGCGCGCCGGGGTGTCGCTGAACCCCGCCACGCCCGAGTCCGTCCTGCAGTACGTCATCCAGGACATCGACCTCGTCCTGGTGATGTCCGTCAACCCCGGCTTCGGCGGGCAGGCCTTCATCGAGGCCGTCGTGCCCAAGATCCGCGCCATCAAGGCGATGGCCAAGGAGGCCGGCCGCGAGACCCCGCTAGAGATCCAGGTGGACGGCGGCATCAACGACAAGACCGCGCGCATCGTCGAGAAGGCGGGCGCCACCTGCGCCGTGGCGGGCTCCTACGTCTTCGGCCACAGGTCCTACGCCGAGGCCATCAAGCTGGTGCGCGGGACGCAGAAGAAGCTGGCGTGACGCACCGGCATGGGTGGCCGCGCGAGCGCAGCGAGCCCGAGCGAGCGCGGAGCGCAGCGACGCGCGGGCAAGGAGAGGAGCTGGCCCGCCGGTGAGGCGGGCCGTTGCGAGCGGCCACCCCTTCCTCCGAGGGGTCCGGGGCCCGGACGGGCCCCGTCCTCAACGTTCGCGACGGAGCGAAGCGACGAAGCGACGTTGCCACCAACAAGCTCTTAAACGCGGGACGGCGGTTGGCCCCTGATATGAACCGTTGGTCGGTCCTGGGCGCGGCACTCGCGGTCTCCCTGCTCCTGGGGGCGACCCCTGCTCTGGCCTCCCCCGGCACCCTGCAGGGCCGCGTCACCTTGCCCATCGAGGTGCAGGGCACCCGCGAGGCGGCCGCCGGCCATGGCGCCTTCCTCCTGTCCGGCACCGACGGCGCCGTCGCGCTCACCCTCTCCCAGGCCACCGGCTCGCTGGTGCGCGTCCAGCACCGCGCCTACGGCTACGTCAACACCCAGGAGCCCCAGGCGGGCCTCCTGTGGGGCGCCACCACCGACCGCTTCCCGGTCGACCTCGCCGGCGCCACGCTGACACTCCAGTCCCGGCTCCCCGGCTTCCAGCTCTACGCCTCCGACGGCGACCTGCGCCTCGCCGGCGACGCGGCGCAGGGCCCGCTCTTGGTGGGCGGCCTCGCGGAGGCCAAGCGGGTCACCGAGGACCTGCAGCGCCCCCTCACCCTCCAGCTCATCACCGACTCCGACCGCTACGCCTCCGCCATCCCGGCCGGCCAGTTCCAGGCCCGCGCCGAGCAGGGCACCGCCAGCGCCGCGGGGGCCCTCCGCCTCTTCCTCACCGAGGCCAAGCTCGCGGTCGTGCGCGGCGGCGGCGCCGTCGAGGAGGTGCCCGCCTTCTTCCACGTCGAGGAGCGCCCCGGGCAACTCTTCAACCCCGTCACCAAGACCTGGTTCGGCCCCGGCACCCACACCGAGTACATCCAGGAGAGCCTCCAGCTCGATGGCGCGGGCCTGCTCCAGGTCGCCTTCTCCGGCCTCCCCGGCACCCTCTACTCCCCGGCGCCCACCCTCCAGGTCGCGGGCGCCTCGGTCCTCCCCGGCCTCGCCGGCACCGTGCAGGTGCAGGGCAAGGACGGCCCCGTCACCCACACCCTCGACGGGCAGCAGCTCTCCCTCGACGGCACCTACGCCCTCCGCCTGCACGACCTCGACGGCCGCGCCCGCAGCGCCCGCCTCGACGGCAGCGGCGACCTCACCACCGTCTCCTACGGCGCCGTGACCGTCCACTACCCGTGGAGCGCCGCCGTGGCCGTCAGCCTGGGCGCCCTCGCCCTGGCCGGCGCCGCGTGGCTGCTGGCGCAGGGCAAGGCCGTCCTGGGCGGCGCCGCCGGCAGCCTCGTCGCGGGCTACGCGCGCGTGCAGGGCGAGGAGATCCTCGAGCACCCCGGCCGCGCCGAGGTCTACGAGCGCGTCAAGGCGTTCCCCGGCGTCAACTTCGTCCAGCTCGGCGCCCAGGTCAGCTTCGGCGCCTCCACCCTCACCTACCACCTGCGCGTCCTGGAGAAGAACGGCTACGTCCACTCCGTGCGCGACGGCCGCTACCTCCGCTTCTTCGACAAGCGCAGCGGCCACTACTCGGGCGAGCGCAAGACCGCCGTCAGCGCCCTGCGCAACGAGACCACCGCCGCCATGGCCCGCCACATCCGCGAGCACCCCGGCGTCCCGCAGTGCGACCTCGCCACCGCCTTCAGCGTCACCCCCAGCACCGTCACCTGGCACATGAACCGCCTCGGGGCGGCCGGCCTGGTCGAGAAGCAGCGCGACGGCGCCCACAGCCGCTACTACATCGCCCGCGGCTGGGCCGACCTCCCCCTCGAGGAGCAGGCCCGCCAAGCGCCCGCCATCGCCGTGACGGCGTAGGCCGCCGCAGCAAGCGGTGCATGGCGCGCTACGTTCCGCGGTAGGAGAAGATGACCGTGTGGCGGTTCCTCTCCGCGATGGTCTCCACCTCGTAGTCGTAGGCGAAGCCCTGCACCCGCTCCGCCAGCTCCTTCGCCAGGGGCGCCGCGACGCCGGCCCCCGCGATGCAGAACAGGAGCGGGTTGAGGGCGAGGTAGAACTGGGCGCGGGGCTCCAGTTGCCGCAGGTCGTGGATCGCCTGCACCAAGATGAGGTGCCGGCCGATGCCCTGCAGGAACTCCGCCACCTGGCGCTGCTGCTCGGCGAGGGGAAAGCCGGCCTCCTGGAGGTGATGGATGAGACGGAGCAGCAGGCCGACCTGGACCGCCTGCGCCAGGAAGAGGCGGTCGCCGCCGTGGCGCTTGCGGATGAACTCCCGCAGGAACTCCACTTTCTCCTTGCTCCCCTGCACCCGACTCAGCCGCATCCCGTACAGGCAGGCCCCGAGCAGAACCTTGTCCTTGACCACGGCCTTGTACTGCCGGTACTCCTCCTCGGACTTCAACCCCTGCAGCGCCTCGTACTCCTCGGGGGACGGGAACGCCTTGGCCTTGTGGGCCTTCAGTTTCCGCGCCAGCTCCTTGATGGCGGCCGCGCCAAGACCGACCGCGGCGCCGCCGACGCTGCCCGGGGCCTCCATGCTCAGTCCTCGTGCTCCGCGATGTAGCAGGCGAGGCTGACCGGGTTGTTGTCCAGGATGACGACGCTGCCAGGCAGGATGGCCATGTTGTCCAGCGTCACCGGGTCGTTGGTGTAGGGGTCGAGGTAGGGGGTCTGGTC
>JAIVGU010000245.1 GCA_020201445.1 Halobacteriales archaeon | reverse complement strand
TCCGCGATGAGGATGAGGGGGGCCTTGGGGGCGGCAGCGGGAATGGGTGTCTCCTCCAACAGGCCACATGGCGCAGGCCGGGCTACATAACCAACCGGAGAATCCTTTATACGTTTGCGGATGGGAAGCACGCCCATGGCGCATGCCCCTGCCCCAGACCCCACGCGGCGGGCGCTGGGGCCGGCCGACCTTGCCCATCTCCTGCGGGAGCCCGAGCCAGTGGCCCTCCAGGAGGACAATCGCATCCTCGGGGTGAACCGCCCCTTCGCGGAGCTGTTCGGGTACCCGCCAGAGGGGATGGTGGGGCTGGGGGTGCTGACCCTCGTCGCCCCCCCGTCGCAGGCGGTGATGCTGGAGAACATCCGCGGCCACGCCAAGGGCCCCTTCGAGGTGGAGATCGTCCGCAGGGACGGCGGGCACGAGCAGGTGAGCGGCCGGGTCGACGAGGTCGGCCTCGGCGGGCACGTGCTGCGCCGCGTCCACCTGCGCCGCCTCCCGGGGGGCGCCGAGCTGGCCGCCCTCCGGCTGGCCGAGATCGAGAAGCTGCGCGAGATGAGCCAGTTCAAGACCCGCATCCTCAACATGGCCGCGCACGAGCTGAACACCCCGCTAACGCCGCTGCGGCTGCAGACCCACCTGCTGCTCTCCGGCAGCCTGGGCGGCCTTGAGGGGCGGCAGCGGCACGCCGTCGAGATCGTCGACCGCAACGTCAACCGCCTCGCCACCCTGGTGCAGGAGATCCTCGACGTGGCGCGGCTGCAGGGCGGCCGCCTCAAGGTGCTGGTGGGCCCCGTCGACCTGCCCGGCGCCATCAACGAGGCGGTGGACTCCTTCGCCGAGACCGCGCGCCGCCTCAGCATCGACCTCGCGGTGCAGGCGGAGCCCGGCCTGGCGGTGCAGGTCGACCGCGGCCGCCTCCTCCAGATCCTCTTCAACCTCCTCTCCAACGCGCTCAAGTTCACCCCCGCGGGCGGCCAGGTCAGCCTCCAGGGCACGGTCGACGGCAGCTCCGCCTGCATCGACGTGCGCGACTCCGGCTCCGGCATGACCCCGAACCAGATCGCCCGCCTCTTCCAGCCCTTCACCCAGGTGCACGACACCCAGGCGCTCACCGTGCCCGGCACCGGCCTCGGCCTCTACATCTGCCGCGGCCTGGCCGAGGCGATGGGGGGGCGCATCGAGGCGCTCTCGGAGGGGCCCGGCAAGGGCTCCACCTTCCGCCTCCACCTCCCCCTGGCCGCCGAGCGCCCCGCCGTCCCGGCCCCCGCCACCGTCCCCGCGCGCCCGGCGACGACCACCCCGCAGGACGCGCTCGCCCGCCGCCTGCGCGAGCTGATCTGACCCGGAGCCGACACGACGATGCTCACCACCACGCTGGCCCTCGACCTGGTCGCCAACCTGCTCTCCTGCGTCATCTACCTCGCCGTCGCCCGCATCGTCGCGGCGCGGCCGGTGGACGCCAAGGCGGTCTCCGCCCGGCGCGCCTTCGCCTGGTGGTGGGACGTCCTGGCGCTGCTGGCGCTCTACGGCGCCTTCGCCGACGCCGTCACGATGGCGGGGGCGTGGACGGTGCCGCTGCTGGTGGCGGCCGTGCACGTCCTGCTGCTGGCCATCCTGCTCGGGCTGGCGGGGCTGCTCTACTACCTCGTCTACCTCTACACCGGCCGCGAGGGGGCGTGGAAGCCCATCGTCCTGTTCTACGGCCTCTTCTGGGCCTTCCTGGTCTACTGGATTGAGGCACTGCAGCCCAACGGCATCCAGCCCGGGGTCATCACCCCGCAGCTCAGCTACGTCCACGACCCGAAGGACAGCGCCTTCGGGCCGCTGCTGGGGCTGCTGCTCATCCTGCCCATCATCGGCGGCGCCGTCGGCTACTTCACGCTCTTCTTCCGGGCGCACGAGACGACGCAGCGCTACCGCATCGCCGTGGTGTCGCTGAGCATCCTGCTCTGGTTCAGCTTCTCCCTCGTCGGGAGCCTCCTGGAGGTCAACCAGAGCCTGGCCTGGACCATCCTGTCGCGCACCATCAGCCTCGCGGCCGCCCTCTGCGTCTACGGCGCCTACCGGCCGCCGCGCTGGGTGCAGCGCCGCTGGGGCGTCCAGGGCGTCGGCTCGTAGGCAGGCTGCACCCCCTTGCACGACCCGACCCGGCTAGGCCAGGGACTGGACGGGGCGGGCCTGCGCGACGCGGCGGCGCGGGTCGAGCGGGTCGCCGGCCAGGTACGGGGGCGGCGTCTTGGGGGCGGGCATCGGCATGGGGCGCGACGGCTTGAGGCCCGCGTAGGCGTAGTAGATGGTCCCGGCGGCGGCCAGGCTGATGACGCGGGTGAGGACCTGCCACACGTCCGACAGGGAGGCGGCCCCCAGGCTGGCGCCCACGCCGCTGGTGCCGAACCAGAGCAGGATGCTCAGGCCCACCAGCAGGATGCGGCGCTTCTGGACGGGGTCCTGCACCTTGCGGTAGAGGCTCAGGTAGGCGCCCGCCGCCAGCAGCGTCGGCCCGAGGAAGAGCGCCAACACGAGCCAGGCGATGGGGGTCCCCTGCAGGTCGGTGGCGCCCTTGAGCTGCGGGCCCCACGCGGTCGCCTCGACGTGGAAGGGGCCGCTCTTGAGGGTCACGAACAGCAGCAGGCCGAAGAGAGCGAGGTAGGCCACCATAAGGGGCAGCAGGCTGCGGCGGCTGTTGGTGTAGAGGTAGACGAGGTAGAACTGCAGGCCGCACAGCCCGGCGCACAGGAGGAGCAGGCTGCCGATGGTGGCCTCGAGGAACAGGGGCACGTCGGCGGGCACGAAGGGCATCAGCAGGAGCGCGCCCACGATGGAGAGGAAGCTCAGGCAGGCCCACCAGGCGACGAAGGCGTTGCGCGCCGCGCGGGCGTCCGGGCTGACGGGGCGGCGGTGCACGGTGCGCGCGACGAGGCCGAAGACGGCGGCGCTGGCGAGCGCGAACAGGAGGCTGGTGACCAACGTGGCTTGCATCTGGCTCCAAGGTCGCAAGAGGGAGGGTGGATAGAGCCTTTCCGACCCGAACGGGACGCTGGGGCGTGGGACGACTATTGCTGCGCGGCGGGCGGCGGGGCGGGCGCGCACTCCGCGCCGGGCCGGGCGGCGGCGTACTCCATGAGCGGGCGCACGGCCTCGCGCAGGCGCGCCCCGTCGGCGGTGAGGCGGTACTCGACCCGCGGGGGAATCTCGGCGAACGCCCGGCGCGCCACGATGCCCTCCCGCTCCAGCGCCTTCAGGGTGTCCGACAGGGTGCGCGGGCTGATGGGGCCGAGGCAGGCCAGCAGGCCGTTGAAGCGGATGCCGGGCTGGTTGCCGAGGGTGACGATGATGCACATCGTCCACTTCTTGCCGACGAGGTCGATGAGGCCGCCGACGACGCAGGCGCAGGGCGGTTGGACGGGGAGCCGGTGGGGCACTGTGGCGTGGTGAAGCGGCTTCACTACTTTACACTTTGTAGTTTAACTGCTTTACATGTTGAAGCGCAAGCGGAGGTGCGCCATGGGACCCGACTGCCCCTGCGGCCCGTACTGCTGCTGAGACCCCGCCTTCCTTTCCCTCCTTTTCCCCTCCGCGGCCTCCAGCCCCTCCAGGCCGCCCATGGCACCCATCCGTTCTTACGGGTCCTGCCAATCGGCCACCCATGCCTGCCAAGAAGGTTGCCGCCAGCAGGCGCGGCAAGGGTCCGGCCGCCAAGCGCACAACGGCTCCGTCCAGGAAGCCCGCGCAAGGGCGGGGGCAGGCGAAGACGACGGCCAAGCCTGCGCGACGCGCCGCTGGCGGCGGCCGCGTGAAGGACCCCTCGGGGACCGCGGAGCCGGCCCTCCTCGCGGGCGGCAACCCGCAGGTCGCGAAGGCCGACGGCGACGCCCCCGTGCAGGCCTACATCGCGGCCATGCCGGGCTGGAAACGCGACGTCGGGCGCCGCCTCGACGCGCTCATCGCGCGCAGCGTGCCCAACGCGCGCAAGGCCGTGCGGTGGAACTCGCCCTTCTACGGCATCGAGGGCCAGGGCTGGTTCGTGGGCTTCCACGTCTTCACCCGCTACGTCAAGGTGACCTTCTTCCAAGGCACGGCGCTGCGGCCCGTCCCACCCGGAGGCACGGGCAAGGACGCGCGCTGGATCGACATCCACGAGGGCGGCCTCGACGAAGCGCAGATGGCGGCGTGGGTGAAGCAGGCAGCCGCAATCCCGGGCTGGGGCAGGTCGTAGCCGGCGCGGCCTGATTGCACCGGACGCGGCGCGGCGGTGATGGGGAACGTCCCGTCCCCCGGCCTGCCCAGCGGAGGAGGATTCGTGCCCACGCCAGGGGTCTCGGCGCGAAGCCAAGGCATTGGGTCAAGACATGGCCAGACGAAACCGATAAGCGCCGGTGCCGATTCCTCGCGGCATGGCCAAGCCCAAGACGGCGAAGAAAGCCGCGCCCGCTCGCCGCCAAGCGCCGGCGAAGGCGCCGGACGGCGACGCGGCCGTGCAGGCCTACATCGCGGCGCTGCCGGGCTGGAAGAAGGCGGCCGCCAAGCGGTTCGACGCCGTGATTCGGCGCGAGGTGCCCAACGTGCAGCGTGCCATCAAGTGGAACATGCCGTTCTACGGCGTCGCGGGGCAGGGCTGGTTCCTCAGGTTCGCGGCGTACTCCAAGCACCTGAACCTGCGGTTCTTCCAGGGCACGTCGCTCAAGCCGGAGCCTCCCGTCGGGGAGATGGAGCGCCGCGGCCTCCACCTGACGGAGGACGACGAGCTGGACGAGACGCAGTTCGCGTCCTGGGTCCGCCAGGCCGCCGCGCTGCCCGGCTTCCTCGCCGAATGAATCCGCTTCAGGGGGAGTGCGCCGCGCCTCATGGAAGAGGAGACGCGGAGGCCCGCTCCCGGCCCGCATCCCTTACGGCGCCGGCTGCCACAGCTCGATGCGGTTGCCCTCGGGGTCCTCGACCCAGCCGAAGTCCCCGATGCCTTCCATGGTCTCGCGCGGCTTGACCTGCCGGATGCCCACGGCAGCCAGCTTGGCCAGGAGGCCGTCCAGGTCGTCGACGCGCAGGTTCAGCATGAAGGCCTGCGGCCCTCCGAAGTAGTCGGTGTCGCGC
>JAIVGU010000056.1 GCA_020201445.1 Halobacteriales archaeon | reverse complement strand
CATGGACAAGGAGGCGGCGCTCAAGGACAAGGCGTACCGCGCCTTCTTCATGCACGGCACCAGCCACTGGCTCGGCCTCGACGTCCACGACGCCGGCGCCCGCGCCGAGCCCGACGGCAAGCCGCGCCGCCTGCGCGAGGGCATGGTGCTCACCGTCGAGCCCGGCCTCTACTTCAACCCGGACTTCGCGGAGTGCCCGCCCGGCACCGCCGGCACCGGCATCCGCATCGAGGACGACGTGGCGGTCACGGCCGACGGCGTGCGCAACCTGACGCGCGGGCTCGCCGCCGAGGCCGACGCCGTGGCCGCGCTGGCGTCGCGCTCCTGAGGCCCCCCTCCGCTGGCGCTTCACCGTTGCTCTTATCTAGCATCCCTTAGTCGGCCGCTTCGCCGCAAGGCATGGGCGATTAGCCGAGACAGGTAAATGGCAGCGGACTCTTAATCCGCTATTCACCGGTTCGAATCCGGTATCGCCCGCTTCGTCGCTGCGCTCCGAAGCTCGCTCTACCGGATTCGGCATGCGGTCCTTCGCATCTCGCTCCGCTCGATGCTTCTGAACCGCATGCGCTGCGGGAGAGCCCTTCGACTGGCTCTCCCGCGCCGAATCCGGTATCGCCCGCCCCTTGTTGTCCTGCTGGAGGAAGGGGGAAAGGAAGCCAGTCGGCTCAGCACGCGCTCGTCGGCGTCGCGTTCGGCCAGATGTAGCCGCCCGAGAGGTCGGTCGCGCCGCCGGTGCTGCGGGCGCGGAAGTCGACCTTCGCCCCGTTGGGGACGTGGAAGCTCTTCGCCCAGCCGCCCCAGCTTTGCAGGGTGAGCGGGACCCAGGTGCCGCAGTTGACGCGGGCGTCGACCCCGGCCAGGGGTTGGTTGGCCGCCACGTTGGCCTGCACCCACCACTCGTTGCCCTTGACGCCGCTGAAGGTCGCGTCGAAGCCTGGCGGCGGGGGCGGCGGGGCGCTGCCGCACTGGACGATGGTCGCGTCGGTGTTCGGCGGCGGAATCCACTGCCGGCACGAGCTCAGGTCCGTCGCGCCCGTGCTGCTGGTGGCGCGCAGTTGCACGATGGTGCCTTGGGTGATGTGGTACGACGCTGCCCAGCCGCCCCACGACTGCTTCGCGAGGGGCATCCAGGCGCCGCCGTTCAGGCTGACGTCGACCTTCGACAGCGTTCCGCCGGAGGTGGCGACGTTGGCTTGGACCCACCACTCGTTGCCCCGCACTGACGTGAAAGTCGCGTCGAAGCCGGGCGGCGGCGGGGGCGGCGGCTGCACGGTGCCGATGCGGAAGACGTGGTGCGCCGGGCAGCAGGTGCTGAAGTCGAAGCCGTCGGCGTAGACCTCGTTCCTGCCGTCGTTGTCGCCGTCGCCCACCACGATGTCGTCCAGCCAGTCGTCGGTGCCGCCCATGCCCTGCACGTCGGCGATGTCGCGCGGCGACCACTGGGTGCCCGTCCACACAATCTGGAAGACGTGCCCGTTGCCGGCGGTGGCGTAGAGCTCGGCCTTGCCGTCGCTGTCGCCGTCGGCGTAGAACAGGTCGTTGATGAGGGTGCCCGAGGCGAACAGGACGATGCGCTGCCCCGTCCAGCCGGCCGCGGTCTTGCGGAACTGCCACAGCTCGTCCTGGAAGGCGGATGGGAGGGCCGTGGCGTAGACCTCGTTCCTGCCGTCGTGGTCCGGGTCGCCGACGACCACGGCGCTGAGCTGGTCGTCCCCCGCGATGCCCGCGAGGTCGAGCGTCCAGCCGCCGCCGGCGGCCACGTCGAGCAGGAAGACGCGCGGGTCGCCGGATTCGCCCGAGCCCACCACCAGTTCCTGGTCGCCGTCGTTGTCGGCGTCGCCCGCCCACAGCGAGCCGAGGCCGCCGGGGAACTCGTGCGGGTTGGGGTTGGTGGCGATGCGGCTGCTGACCGATGTGGAGCCCGTCCACGTCACCTGGTAGACGTCGTAGCCCAGGCCGTTGTGGCTGGTGCGCGGGTGCCCGGTGATGACGTAGAGTTCGGGCTGGCCGCTCTCGTCCAGGTTCGCGAAGCTCAGGCCGGTCACCTCCGAGCCGGTGAGCGCGAACAGGGGCAGGCCGAGCCACTGCGTGCCGTCCCAGGAGAAGCGGAAGACCGTCGCGTGGTCATTGCTGAAGTCGTAGGTGGAGGCCACCACGTCGGCGTGCCCGTCCCCCTCCAGGTCGCCGACGGCGACGTGGTCGAAGTTGCCGGAGGCGACGAGGCTGCGCGTCCAGCCGCTGGAGGTCCAGGTGAAGGCGTAGAGGCCGGTGGGGGCCGGCACGAACACCTCGTTCATGCCGCGGACGCGTCCGATGGAGAGGTCGGTGCCGCCGTGCGAGCGTCCGGCGTCGCCGACGAGGGTCGTCGTGAAGGCCGGCGGGGGCGGCGGGGGCGGGACCGTGCAGCCCTCCACGCCCTGCGGGTGGCTGAACCAGCACGACTCCTGCTGCGCCCCGCCGGGCCAGGTGGCGCGGAACTTGACGGGGTGGGTCGGCTCGATGTGGAAGGAGGCGGCCCACACGCCGAAGCCCCAGCCGTAGTGCTTCGTCATCTGCACCCAAGGGCCGGCGTAGTCGGCGGCCTCCATCGTGGCGACCGTCCCTGCGCCTTCCCCTGAAATCTGGACCTGCACCCACCACTCGTTGCCGCCCTGGCTGCGGAACACGATGGGGTTGCCGGAGTCGGTCTGGACGTGGTTAGCGTCGACGGCGGGGAGGAAGGCAAGGAGGCTGGCCAAGGCAAGGGAGACGGCGACGCGCTGCATCGTTTGTGGCCTGTGCCAGAGGCGTCATAAGCCGTGGCGGGCGCCACCCGTGGGACGACCCGCTGCCCCACAGCGCTTTTCTAGAGGGTGGATGAGCGGGCGCCGTGGCCCGGCCCCGCTTCACGCCCGCCGAGCGCGGCCTCATCGCGACCGCCGCCGCCATCGTCTTCACCCGCGTGTTCGCCTTCAGCCTCACCACCCTGGGCTTCACCGAGTTCGCCCGCGCGCTCGCCCCGGCCGGGACCCCGCAGGCCACGGCGGACCTCCTGGCGGGCGTCGCGCTGGGGGCGTACGGCGTCACGATGGCGCTGGCCCAGCTCGGCACCGGAATCCTCTCCGACCGCATCGGCCGCCGCCCCGTCCTGCTGCTGGGCACCGCCGTCTTCGTGGCGGGCGCCGTCCTGTCCGCCTTCGCCACCGACGTCCGCGTCCTCATCGCCGCCCGCCTGCTGCAAGGGCTCGGCGGCGTGTCGAGCGCGGCGCTGGCGGCCGTCGGCGAGACCGTCCCCGTGGAGCGCCGCACCACCGCGATGGCCTTGGTGGGCGTCCCGGCCGGGCTCGGGGTCTTCCTCGGCTTCGTCGTCGGCCCGCCCGTCGCGGCGCTGCTGGGCTTCCGCTCGCTGTTCTGGCTCACCGCCGGCCTGGGCCTGCTCGCCAGCGCCGCCCTCCTCCGCCCCCTGCCCGCCGCGCTGCCGGGCCTGGCGCAGCCCCGCCGCAGCCTGGGCCTGCCGGTCCTGGCGCTGGCGGCGGCCGGCTTCACCATCAACTTCGCCATGAACGCCGTGATGTACGACTTCCAGAGCGGGGTCCTCTCCCGCCTTGGCGACCTGGCGCTCGCCGGCTGCCTGCTGCTGGCGCTCGCCGTGATGGGCGGGGCGAGCCGCGCCGTCGACCGCTCGCGCGCCACTTGGCCGCCCATCGTCGCGGCCCTCGCCGTGGTGGCGCTCGCCGGGCCGCTGTTCCGCCTCTCGCCCACGGTTGGCGTGGTGTTCGCCGCCGGCACCGCCTTCTTCGCCGCGCACGCCACCCTCTCGGCGGTGCTGCCGAGCCCGGTGAGCCGCCTCGCCGGGCGCAGCGGCGGCCTGGGCCACGGCATCCAGCTCGTGGTCGCCTACCTGGGCAGCGCCGCCGGCGCCATCGTGGCCGGGGCGTTCGCGCAGCACCTCACGCAGGCGTTCGCGGTCCTCGCGGCGGTGGCCACCTGCGCCGTCCTGCTGACCCTGCTGGGCCTGCGCCGCAGTGTCACCCCTGTGGAGGCGGTGGCGTGATGCCGCGACCCAACCTTGATAACAGGGGGGACCTGCCTGCGCGACCAGCCATGGATGCGCGGCTTCGGTTGGTCCGGCGGCTGGCGGCCACGTCGGTCGCGATGACGTTCCTGCTCATGGTGCTCGGCGCCTGGGTCAAGGCCAACGGCGCGGGCCTCTCCTGCCCCGACTGGCCCTCCTGCTACGGCGAATTCTTCCCGCCCTTCCCCAGCGTCGAGAACGGCGGCGCCTACCAGGGCCACCCGGTCGTCTACACCCAGGCGCAGGTGCTCTACGAGTGGGCCCACCGCGCCGTCGTCGCCCTCATCATCGTCCCTGTCCTCGGCCTCGCCGTCGCGGCCTTCCGCGACCGCCGCCTTACCAAGGAGCTGCGCGCCCTGCCCGTGGTCGCCGTCGGCATCTACGTCCTCCAGGCCCTCCTGGGCGCCCTCACCGTCGTGACCGGCAACCCGCCGTGGGCGACGACGCTGCACCTCGCCACCGCCGTGCTGTGGTTCTTCACCCTCACCGTGGCGGCCTGCTTCGCCTACCTCAAGCCGCTGCGCGCCGCCGCCGTCCCGTCCAGCCAGGGCCCCGCACCGCAGCCCGAGACGCGCCGCGTCCACTTCACCTACCCCGACCCGGCGCCGGCCGACGAGGCCAAGCATGGGTGAGGCCGCGACCGCCTCCACCCGCACCTTCGGCGCTGTCGCCCGCGACTACTACGACATCAGCAAGCCGCGCATCCTCTACCTCTTGCTCATCGTCGCGTGGAGCGCCATGGCGGTCGCGGCGCGGGGGCTGCCCAGCGTCGTCCCGTTCGTCGCCGTCACCCTCGCCGGCGCCTTCAGCGTCGCCAGCAGCGGCGCCCTCAACCACGTCCTCGAGCGCAAGCGCGACGCCCGCATGGGCCGCACCGCCACCCGCCCCGTCGCCTCCGGCCGCCTCCGCCCCGCCGCCGCCGTCGCCTACGCCGCCGTCATGGCCGCGCTCGCCTACGCCAGCCTCGCCGTCGTCGGCCTACACCTCGCCGCGTGGCTCACCCTGGGCGCCATCGCCTACTACGTCCTCGTCTACACGG
>JAIVGU010000244.1 GCA_020201445.1 Halobacteriales archaeon | reverse complement strand
TGCGCCTCACCGTCACCGTGGCGGCCACCGCGGGCGACCCCGGGGTCCCTGGCTACATCCAGGTGCGCGTCGGCTGGGGCTACGGGACCGACAGCACGAGCGTGATGCTCCAGCGCGCGTGGGCCTAGAGCAGCGCCAGCAGCGCGAACACGACGAACGGCAGCAATACCGCGAGCAGCGCCCCGCGCTTGTTGATGAGCCGCGACGCCTTCTCGGGCAGCCGCAGCCGTTCGCCGAACGCGAGGACCGTCGTGACGAGCAGCGTCGCGGCGATGAAGGCGTAGACGGCAATCATCACCTTGTCGAACAGGGTGAGCGCGCCCAGCGGCGGCAGCGCCACCGTCTGGCTGATGTGGAAGCCCACGGCGGTGATGAGCATGCCCGTGCCGAGGGAGAGGCGGTTGGCGGCCTGGGCGCGGTCGAAGAAGAAGCTGAAGCTCGCCACCAGCATGAACGCGATGGGCGGCAGGAAGGTGCGCATGGCGCTGCTGACCGGCTCGCGCTGGAGGGCCAAGGTGTATTGGAGGCGGCTGTAGGACTCACCGAACGGGTACTCCTTCGTCGTGACGCCGGGCGCGAAGCTCGACTCCTTCCAGCCGGCGAGCGCCGCGTCGCTGTCCAGGGTGGTGTTGCCGGGCGCGTAGACCAGCTCGTCGCTGGGGTGGACGGTGTCCTCCAACTGGATGGTGAGCTTCTGCTGGTCGAACGGGTAGTTGCCGAAGCGGGGCGCGCTGTAGAGGCTCGCCTGGATGCGGTACCACAGGTCGCGGAAGCCGTCCGTGCCTGTCTCATCGGAGAGCAGCTCGCGGCTGGCGGCGCGGCCGTTCATGAACTCGAAGCGCTCCGGGGTGAAGTTGGCCGGGGCGTGCGCGGCGTTCCAGCGCAGGTAGAGGTAGAAGTCCATGAGGTAGGTGCCCTTGGCGGTGTCGTAGCTCCCGACGCTGATGAGGTGCAGCTCGGCGTGGACCGTCGTGGGGGCCGCGGAGGCGGGGACAGCCAGGAGGGCAAGGGCGGCGAGCGGGGCCAGGGCCCAGGGGCGCATGGATGGCGCCGACGGGGGCTTCCACTAAACCGTTGCGCATGGCTGGCTGACCACGGATGGCTTGGCCACGACGGGCGCCCCTTCGTGCCTTCCGTGGAATCGTGCCGGCCTGTCAGGCGGCGGGGGAGATGCGGACCGACTCCAGGAAGGCGTTGGCGTGGCCGTCGAGGCCGTCGGTCTTCCAGGTGAGGACCAGGCGGGCGCCCGGGTTGCCCGCCACGGCCTCGGCGTGGACCGCCAGCCAGGTGCCGGGGGCGGCGCAGGTCCAGGGGCCCTCCCCGAGCAGGCGGCCGGAGAGCGCGAAGCTGCCGCAGATGGAGCCCTTCTGGCCGGAGGTCTGGTAGCGCAGCGTGACGTCGAACGGCCCGCCGGGGAGCGCGCCCACGCCGTACTCCGCGGCGCAGCCGTCGTTGGGCAGGAACAGGGTCGTCTCGCCGTCGGCCACCTTGACGCCGGCGTGCTCGTAGCCGTTGTCGGGGGCGCAGTCCGGGTCCACGGCGTGGCCGTCCTCCCCGTGCAGCAGGACCCCGTCCGGGGTGGCGGCGGGCAGGAGGGAGAGGCAGCCGCAGAGCAGGAGGAGGGCGGCGGGGGGCAGGGGATGGACCATGGCCGGCCCTTGCCGTTGCGGCGGACTCAGGAGAAATAGCTTGTCAAGATTTTGCGTTCCGCCGATTTCAACCGGTTGTGCGCCGCCGCCTTGGAAATCCCGAACACGCCCGCCAGGGTCTCCAGGTTGCAGCGGCGCGGGTTGTCGTAGAACCCCAGCGCCAGGCCCATCTTGACAATCTCCACCTGCTTGGGGGTGAGCTTCTCCTCGAAGTCGCCGATGGGGTGGTCCTCGGGGCGGTATTCGCCCCAGCGGATGAGCTTCATGTTCAGGCCCGCCTTGCGGAAGGAGTCGCCGGCGGTGCGGATGATGTCGCCGATCTCCACCTTGGCGGCGGTGACGATGCCGACGGTCATCCAGCCGTCCTTGATGATGATGGGGCGCAGGATGCGGTCGGGGCCGAGGGCGCGCAGGGCGGCGGTGAAGGGGGCCTTGAGGAACTTCATCTTGTCCGCGGCGGGCTCGACGAGGACCGAGAGCGCGTGCGGGTCCTCGCGCAGCACCTGGATGTTCTGGTACATCTCCTTCAGCGACCCCAGCAGGCGGCGGTACTCCTCGGGCTCGGCGAGGACGGTGAAGACGTTGCGGGTGGGGAAGTGGTCGTCGTCGAACCGGATGTGGTTCATGATGACGCGGGAGTCCTTGGTGTCGCGGGTGAAGGCGGACACGGGCCAGTCCGGCAGCTCGACCTGGAACAGCAGCTCGGTCATCGCCATGGACAGGTCACCCGCGGCTCGAACGGGTCCACCCTCTTCAAGGCTGGCCCCTCAGAAGTCAGGGCCCGAAACACCGCCGCCAACCCCTGCGGCCCCGAGGGCAGGGCCACCCCTGGCCACGGCACGCTCCACTAACGCCCACTCCTCCCAAACCACGATTCCATGGATTGCACGGATGGGGGAAGCCGTTTGGCCAAGTTCGCCGAACCGCGGATTGCGCGGATGACGCGGATTCAAGGGGGCTGCCAGAAGCTCGCCAACATCCGCGTCATCCGCGGAATCCGCGGTTTGGGCTGGAGAACTTTGTTCCGTGCAATCCCGTGGAATCCGTGGTTTAGGGGGTCGGGCGCGGCGGGCGGGTTTTTGAGCAGGACCCCCGTCGCCGCAGCATGGCCGAACCGCAGCTCTCCCCCCAGGTGCAGCAGCAGCTCCAGCAGATGCAGATGCTCAACCAGCAGTTGCAGGCGACGGCGCAGCAGCGCGCCCAGTTCGAGGCGATGAAGGCCGAATCGGAGCAGGCCCTGGAGGCGCTGGCCGCCCTGCCGGACGACGCGCCGGTCTACCGCTCCGTCGGCGCGCTCCTGGTGCAGGACACGAAGAAGGCCGCGCACGAGCGCCTCAAGGACGACGCCGAGACGCTGGAGGTCCGCGTGGCGCGGATGCAGAAGCAGGAGGCGGCCCTGAAAGAGCAGCTCACCGGGCTCCAGGGGAAGGTCCAGGCCGCTCTCCAGGGGAAGGCGTGACCCTGCGGATTCCAGATTCCATCCAGGCCGGCGACCGCGTCCTGGCGCTGGAGCCCGACACCGGCGCCGCCTACCTCCTGCACGCCGACGGCAAGGGCACGCGCAAGGAGAAGGGGCTCGGCATCGTCGACCCCGACCGGCTCGTCGGCGTCCGCTACGGCACGGTGCAGCAGGTGGGCGCCAAGCGAGTCGCGCTGCTGCGGCCCAGCCTCGGCGACCTCGTGGCCACGCTCCAGCGAAAGGCGCAGATCATCACCCCCAAGGACGCGAGCCGCATCGTGTTCGAGCTGGGCGTCGGGGAGGGCGACCGCGTCCTGGAGTCCGGCATCGGCTCCGGCGCCGCGACCATCCCGCTCTGCTGGGCCGTGGGCCCGACGGGGCAGGTCGTCGCCCAGGAGCTGCGCGAGGAGTTCGCCGACTGGGCACGGGCCAACCTGGAGCGCGCCGGCCTCGCCTCCCGCCTCAAGAGCGTCATCGGCGACCTGACGCAGGGCCTCGCCGCCGGCGTCGCGGGGCCGTTCCAGGCGGTGCTGCTCGACCAGCCGGAGCCCTGGCTCGCCCTGCCGCACGTCGTCCCGGTGCTCGACGCCGGGGCGCGGGTCGCCTGCTACACGCCGCAGGTGTCGCAGATGGAGCAGGCGGCGCGCACCCTCCAGCAGCTCGGCTTCGCGCAGGTGCGCTGCCTGGAGCTCATCGAGCGCGGCTGGGAGGTCAAGGAGCGCGGCAGCCGGCCCAGCTTCGAGGGGCTCGGTCACACCGGGTTCCTGGTGTTCGGCCGGTGGCTGGGCGCGCCTGGCCTCCCCTGAACCACGGATTCCACGGATTGCACGGATGGGGAAGCCGTTTGGCCAAGTTCGCCGAACCGCGGATTGCGCGGATGACGCGGATTCAAAGGGCTGCCGGAAGCTCGCCAACATCCGCGTCATCCACGGAATCCGCGGTTTAGGGTGGAGAACTTTTTTCCGTGCATCCGTGGAATCCGGGTTTTGGTCGGGTCGGCGGGTCGGCGTGAAAGCGAAGCCGCTTTCCCTTGAGCGCCCGCTGCGGCGCCATGGAACGCTGGACCCCCGCCCGAGGCTTCCTCGTCGCCGGCCTGATTCTGCCTGCCCTCTACCTGACGCTGTTCACCGGCCTCGCGTGGCTCGGCTTCGGGCCCATCCCGTTCTTCGTCATCCCCATGGCCGCCATCGGTGTCGCGGGCATCTTCTGGCCCAACCGCTGGCTGCTGCTGGCCGGGGCGGTGCTGGCGGTCATCGTCACTGCCGGCGGCTCCATGCCGGGGGGCGACCCTGGGGTCCTGCGGCCGGACCGCACCCTGGAGTACTCCTACTGGTGGCTGACCGCCCTGCTGTCGCCCGCCCTGCTGGTGGCGGCCATCGTCAACGTGGTGCAGGCCAGGCGCGGCGCGCCCGCCTCCGCCACCCGGGTGGGCGTCGCGGCCATCGTCCTGGTGGGCGCCCTCTGGCTCGGCGGCGTGGCGACGGCGATGCAGGAGAAGGCGTTCGTGCCCTCCGGCGGGGGCGCCGCGGTCGGCCTCACGCCGGACGTGGAGCTGACCGTCGTGGCGAAAGGGGACGCCTGGGAGCCGGCGGCGCTCTCCGTGCCGGCAGGGAAGGTGGTGAAGCTCACCGTCGAGAACCAGGACGCGGGGGCGCACGTCTTCAACCAGGACGACGTCGGGCTGGCGGCTGACCTGCCGGCCGGCTCCACGACGACGGTGTGGCTGCGGATGCCGGCGGCGGGGACGTTCCAGTTCTACTGCGAGCTGCACGCCAGCAAGGGCGCCGACGGCAAGTGGTCGGGGATGGTGGGAACGCTGACCGTGACGTAGCGGAACCACGAATTGCACGAATTTCACGAACTGGAGCGCTTCGTGCGTTTCGTGAGGTTCGTGGTTCAGGCCGGCGTGTCGGGCACGAGGCGCTCGGCCAGCCGGGGCGCCGCGAGGTAGACCAGCACCGCCGCCGCGCCCAGCAGGAGGAACGCGCCCATGTGGAGGGCGTGCTCGCCGGGGGCGTAGAGCAGC
>JAIVGU010000055.1 GCA_020201445.1 Halobacteriales archaeon | reverse complement strand
CCGCTGCATGAGCCGCGCTTGCCTCGACGCCCTGCCCCGCCCCTTGCGGGGCGATGCCATGATTCGGCAAGCGTTTCGTGACCCCGCGGCCACCGTTGACTTGAACTCCCGATGTACGAGGCCCCTGTGCGGTGCGCGAACTGCCGCCGAAGCTAGGTGGACGGGAGGCTGTGCCTTCCTCAAGGTCAGTGGGACACCGCACTTGTTTGAATCCATGCGAAAGGCCAGGAACGTCCTCGCGGGTGTCGTAGACCCCTAAACACTTCCAGATGTACCCTACCTTGCATGGGGGGCATTCCCAGAGAGGAAGTTGGGCGTTCGCGCCGGCCGTCTCGATGGAGTCCCCGATGCGCGAAGGAGATGGCCGGACGTCAGCAGTATCTTGGAGGTCGACGGGCCGCTCTGCAAGGTTGCTGCGGAAGTGGGCCGCCAAGTCCTCCAACTTGGGTGCGTTCACGGCTGGCTTCATGCCTCACCCTCCATGAAACTCGGGTGAACAATGGTCATTCGGATGGACCCCGGGGACTCCATAATCGCAGCATGTTCGCAGCAAATGGAGGGCCAAGATAAGGTGACTAGCCGCAAAAGTTGGCCTTTCCCTGCCGAGTCTGAAAGGCCAACATACCTGCTATCCAACTCATATACCCCTTTGCCCTCGTCGCCCCAACGGACAATGCTGGTCCTGGATGATGTCCATGCGCGCCGCTCACCTGCAGGTTGCCGCCTTCATGCTTGTTTGGCTCACGGTGCCTACCACGGTCGCGGCCGATCCTGCGCCGTCTCCAAGTGACGCGCTGGCAACCGCCTTGGGCATTGCGGAACAAATCCGCAGCGAGCTGGAGAATCTCACGCACTACCCAGACCTCTTCAACGAGTTGGTCAACGCCACCCACTCACCGCAGAACGGAACCTACGCGGCAACAGTGGCCCACATCTGCGCCATTTACACGCACGCATCGTGCGGCCTGTGCTACACCCTGTCGGCGCACTGGGTAGGCGGCAACATCGAAACCCCCTACGTTCAGCCCCACCCTGGCTGGCCAATCATAGTCACCTTTGCCTATCCGGGTACAGAGGTGCCCATGCGGGCGCCCTATATTGGAAACTGGTACGGCTCATTCAGCTATGGCCCCGGCATCCTTATCCAGTGTTGAATGGGGGTGTCCATGCGCTTTGCTGTTGGCCTGACCCTTCTGATGCTTCTGTTTGCCGGCTGTGTCAGCAACTCGACCACCAGCCCACCGTCCAGCACCACGATTGGAAGCCAATCCACATCCATGACGGGGACGGTAGAGATTCCGCTTCCCCTGCTAGAGAACCGAACTGAAGTTCCCGTGGACATCTTCTTCAGCAAATGCCGCGATGCGTTGACCGCGTTCACATTCCCACTGAGCACGGCTCCCGGCAGCCACCCGCCTGGTTGGGAGCCGACATTCCAAATGGGGTCCAACGTCGGTCTTCGCATGATTGAATGCGACCGAATCTCCTGGGGCCCCATTGAACGACCAATCCACCTCCTCTTCGAGATCCACGAGCACTTGAACCCACAGGGGAACTGCACGACCCTGGATGGGGTTGCTGCGACAGGCAGCCTCGCCATGCTCAACAGCCTGTGGATTGACAGCGAAGCTGCGGCCAACTACCTCAAGGCCGTCTACGACCTTCCCGTCCTCTACGCCAACTTCAATGTCTCCACCACCCGCCAAGCAAACGGCGAAACGGAAAGCCAAACCTGGACATGGAACCAGCCGGGCCAGCCATCCAGCCAGGTCTCCTATTATGGGATTCACTGGCAGACGATTGCGGACCCATTAACCGACAGGATGTTCTGGTTCAACTCAACCATGTTGAGCTACATCAACCTCAACATGCTCGTCACAAGGGGGCAACAGCTTCCGCTCTCTGCCACCCCCGGAACCATGCGTCCACCCATGCTCTACGCCACCGCCATGAACACAGAAACCTACGTAGGGCATGGCGAACTCCAAGAGCTGGAGTTGTCCGGCCACATCAAGCGGTACTCGGACTATCAATGCCGCACGCCACTGCCTTGACGTTGGCAGCAGCGCTCATGCTGTTTGCGATGCCTATGGTCCAGGCTGAAGGCGAGTTCTCGTTGGAATTCGCCGTGCCCAGCCAACTGGGTGGGGATGCAAATGTCACCGGCCTGGAATGGGCGCTGCTGATTTTCAGTGCCACCACTCCGGCCCATGCAGAAGTCAGCCTCGCCGATTCTGTGTCGTACACCAACTACACGCTTGCTCAACCAAGGGTGAATGGCTACTACATGAACGCCACGCCGGCGGCCGTCCCCTACCCGGACCAGCGGAGCACTGAGCCTGGTCTTGAGGCCAAGGCAACGTTCGCGCAACAGTCGAGCCTCTTCGTGCAAGCTGAACACTTGACCCTGCGCACGAAGGCCGGCTCTGGCGTGCTCGATGAGAAGAAGGCACGCGGCTGCGCCAACGACTTTCTAACTGAAAGCAACGAGCGCGGCGTCTGGATTCGCAGCCAGTGCCCATACGGGCAAGCCGTCGTGCTGCGCGTCGCGTCCAACGACGCACGCTTGGGCTTCGAGTTGGACGCACAAAACGTCCGGAGCGTGGAGTGGTTCGGGGCAGCGGTCTCCTGCACATCGTCCTGGTGCCCAGACGGTGGCGGGCAAAGCACGTTGACTGTTCCCCTTCCAATGGGGCGCGACATCAGCGACACCACCTACTCCTACTCGCACCTGGAAAGCCCATCCGGTCAACTGCACGCCGGGGGAGACAGCCTCGTGATTGTCACGGGCGGCTCACTGGTCAGCGCGGACGTGCAAGGCTGGATTCGCCTGGCCGGCGCCCATGCCACTTGCAGTTCCTGCGTCGATCCAGCCAATCGCACCTTGTCAGCCACGGGTCATCTCCTTCTCGAAGCCTTGCGCGTCGGCAGCCGGCCGGGCATCCTGGAAACCCAAGTTGCAGGAGATGCAACAGTTCTGCGGCTTGACGAAGCCAGAGTTGACCCTGGAATCCTGCCCCGCCTTAGCTTGAAGGCAGTTGTGGTGGGCTCGGTTGGGATTGCCATCGGGGTGTGGGGCTTGGCTGCTCTGTTCACGCGGCTGGTGGAGCGCAAGGCCCTGCGGCAACCACGCCGCCGGCTGATCCACGACTACGTTCGCCTGCACCCGGGCATCAACCGAAGCGAGCTGGGGGCCGCCACGGCCATCCCCGACACCTCCCTGCGGCACCACCTGATGATCCTGGAACGAAGCAAGCTGGTGACGAAGAGGGTCGTCGGCAAGAGTGTGAGGCTGTTTCCGGGCAAGGGTGTGGACGACGTATCCTGGCAGCAGAGCTTGTTGATGCGCGACCCGAGCCTTCGTTTGCTGCAGGACTGGCTCAAGCGGCATCACGGCGCCATGCAAAAGGAAGCCTTGGCACAGGGCAAGGCGTGGGGTTGGCCCCGCAGCACCACCCAGTACCGCCTGGGACAACTGGTTCGCGGGGGCGTTGTTGAGGCCCAAAAAGTCGGCCGTACTAAGCGATACTGTGTGCTTGGCTCCTAGGGGCTAGATTCGTCGGGACGTGCCGGGTTTGGTGCAGGCATGGGGCATTTTCGCATTCTGGAGGGTGAGGGAGACATTTTTCATTGTCGTGGGTGTGCCCACCCCATGGGGTGGACAGGCAGAAGCATCTCCGCCGGCATTTTTCTTGCTGTCCTGTTGTATCTGGCTGTCCTTGCGGCTTCGAGCGCATCGGCCACTCCCGTCAGCCAGCCAATCTTGGCGGTAAGCCCTGGCTCATCCTCAGCCCCCGGCCCCATGATCACTTGGGATGGGCTTACTTTTAGTTGGCTTCCGGCGCAAGGCGCTGTGCGCTATGGTCTGGATCTCCAACTGGTCAACGGAAACCCAGTCACCTACCAAGGCCTCACCGGCACCAGCTTCACTCTTCCATACATGCTTCCAAAAGGCCAGCGCTTCCAGTGGAGCGTGGATGCATTTGATGCGGCGGGAAATCCGGTGGGTCAATCCGCGAAGATGTACTTCCAAACTCCCACCCCAATCCCTGCGGCACCGGCAGGCCTCATTTGGGTCTTCCCAGCCGAGGATGGCGTGTTTCTTTCTTGGCAAAAAGTTCCCGAGCCCATTGAAGGGCTCGGCATGTCCTACAAAGTCTACCGGGGAACGGCAAGCGGCGCCGAGTCCTACATCACCACCACAACGGAACCTGCCTTCCGGAACAAGGGCCTTGCTGCGGGAACCTACTACTACCCAGTTCGCGCCGTCCAAAATGGCGTCGAGCGTCCGCCAAGCGACGTCGCGGTCGTGACTCTCACTCCCATCCCCAAGCCGCCCGGAGCGCCCACCGGGTTGACTGCTTCCCTGACTCCATCAGGCGAGGTGACCCTGAACTGGGTGCCGCCAACCAATCCCGGCGATTCGCCTATTTCCGAGTATAGAATTTACCGTGGGCCTCTACGCGGCGGAGGAATGCCTTGGAGTTCGACCAACAATTGGACAGCGCTGCTGGTTCCCCAAACCACTCCAGAGTCCCAAGGAGAGTGCTTTTGGATCACCGCCTTCAGCACTGCAGGCGAGAGCCCGGGCAGCAACCAAGCTTGCGTGACCATCCCACCGCGAATGAGTCCCCTTTCGTCCCCAATGAGGTCCTCACATGCTGAAAACGCGGCCACAGTCTCATTCCAGGCTCACGCTCGTGAACCCGTGAAGGCGGCTGCTGATTTCGAGGTGGAAACCGTTGGACTCGTTGCTGTCCTGAAGGCAAGCTCCGTTGAGGGCAAGTGGCTGCTATGGACCTTTGGAGACGGAACCACAGAGGGAAGTGCCGAACCCATTGTAGTCCACCGCTACAGCGAGTCTGGAACTTACACGGTCACGCTCCAGGTCGAGAGCGACTCGGGCTACACGGAAATAGTTCACACCATCCCCGTGTACACCTTGGCATCTCCCAGCTCGCCTCCTGCCTCTTTCCGGGTGGATTGGGGCCTTGTTGTGGCAGTCGTAGGCCTTGGAGTCATGCTGGTTTCCCTTCGTCTCCAAAAGATTGGACTCCATCAAAAGCCCCCGAACCCTCGACGACCCCACCGCCGACGCTAGACATTTACGGGCAAAGATGCACTAAAACACAGATT
>JAIVGU010000243.1 GCA_020201445.1 Halobacteriales archaeon | reverse complement strand
CGCCTGGGCGCCGCTGGCGGAGCGGGCGCGGAGGTCCACCTTGGAGCCGGAGGGGATGTGGAAGCTGGCGGCCCAGCCCCCCCACGACTGCTTGGCCAGCGGCGTCCACGCCGCCACGCAGCCCGCGCGCGCGTCGACCCCGGCGAGCGGCTCGCTGGCGCCGACGCTGGCCTGCACCCACCACTCGTTGCCCTTGACTCCCGAGAACGTGGCGGTGAAGCCGGGCGGGGGCGGCGGAGGCGTGCCGCCGCACTGCTCGGCGGCGCCGGGATGCGTGAACCAGCAGCTCTCGACGGCGTCCGCGCCGAAGTTGGCCCGGAAGCGCACCTGGTGGCCGGGCTCGATGTGGAAGCTGCCGGCCCACCAGGTGTGGTCGCTGGTCCAGGTCTGCGGCGCGAGCGCCACCCAGGGGCCGTTGGTGTCCATCGCCTGCACGCCGGAGGCGGTGGGGCCGGCGCTGCCGCCGAGGCGCACCTGCACCCACCACTCGTTGCCGCCGCCGTCCTGGAACGCGACGCCCCTCCCGTCCGGCAGCGCCTGGGTGTGGTTGGCCGCCACGGGGAGGCCGAAGGCCAGCAGCAGGGTCGCCAGCATCGCCGCTGGGGGTGCGCGCATCCTCACGGGCCAACGTTGGCGGCGGGGGATGGAATCCGCATCCGTATGGGCAGGCGCGGGCGGGGCCGCGGGGACGGACCTGTCAGGCCGCGCAGGGCTTCCTTGGCCTTCGCGGGGTTCGCGGCTCAGGCGGTGCGGCGGCGCCGGGCGACGGCCAGGGCGGCCAGGAGGCCCAACGCGAGCAGCGGCAGCCCGAGGCCGGGCGACCCCTTCTTCGTGTGGCTGCCCTCGATGCCGCTGATGAGCGGCGCGTCGTCCGGGTACTCCTTGCCGGTGTCGACGGTGGTGTAGAGGCGGGCGAGGCTGCGGACGTTGAGGTCGGACGCGCTGGTGGCGGCCAGGACGAGGTCGGCGGTGTCGCCCTTGTCGGCCTCCAGCGGCACCTTGACGGCCACCCGCACGTCGACGGTCTGGTTGGGCTCGAGGTGGACCGGGACGCCCAGGGGCTCGAGGATGCTGACCCAGAGCAGGTGGGTGCCGGTGAGCTCCAGGTTGACGGCGACCGGGACGTCGGCGCGGTTGCTGAGCGTCAGGTTGTAGAGCACCATCTTGCCGGGGTTGGTGGTGCGGTCCTGCGCGCTGCGGGCCTCCAGGGCGAGGGTGGTGTTGCTGGCGAACACCTGCGCGACCTTGTCGTGGTACTCGTTGAGCGGCAGGTCGAGGATGCCGCCGGGCTGCGCCACGGGGCCGTTGTTGGGGCCGAAGCCGATGCCGTCGGCGCCGGTGTAGGAGACCTCCAGCTCCAGCCGCAGCCCCGCGCCCTTGACGTAGGGGATGTAGCCGGTCTCCGGCGTCGGGACGATGCGGGCGTGCAGGAGGTTGCCCTGGCTGTTGGCCGGGACGTCGACGGCAGCGTCCGGGACCACGTCGGCCAGCACGAGCCCTTCCGGCTCGAGGAACTGGAAGCTGCGGGGCCCGTCGTCGGGCTGGGGCGGGACGTAGACGAGGCGGCCGCCCAGCATCGTGCCGGGCATCGGCAGGGCGGTCCGGACCGGGAAGGTGACGTTGCCCGCGCCGGCGTGGAAGTCGAGGCCGAGCTCCAGCGCCGGGGCGAGCGGGATGGTCCACCGGTAGGTCGACACCGGGGGGACGGCGCCCTGGCCGCTGGGCTGGCCCTGCACCTCGATCTTGGCGTCGAACGGGTCCTCCTCCGGGGGGGCGGCGTTCATGGTGAGGCCGGCCACGGAGCCGCCGAAGAGCGTGTTGGCGGCGACGGCGGCCTGGTCGTTGGTGAACGCCTCGCTGTGCAGCCACAGCACGTTGTGGTGGCCGGCCGGCTGGGGCGGCTGCACGAAGCGGATGCCGAGTTGGATGCGGCCGACCGAGCCGGGGTCGCGCACCGACTTCATCTCGAGCAGGAACTTCTGGTAGGTGCCGTGCGTGTGGGTGAACGGCACGGTGAGGATGACGGGGAACAGCACGGAGCCGTTGCCGGGGACGGTGATGCGCTCGGCGGGCAGCTTCACGCTCCAACCCGGCGGCAGCCCGGCGGTGTTGAGGGTGAACGACTGGTTGCCCTCCAGGCGGCTGAGGCCGCGCACCTGGTAGACGATGGTGGTCGCCTCGCCATTGGAGGCGCGCGTCGGGGTCTCGCTCAGGAGGCGGGCGCGGCCCGTCTGCACGATGCCGTAGCGCAGCAGGAGGTCGACCGTGCCGTTGCCCTGGTCCGGCATGGCGTCCTCGACGCGGCCGCCAGCGGCGGGGACGCAGGCGTTGCCCGCGGGGCAGATGGGGCGGCTGCCGAAGACGTTGAAGTTGGTGGTGACGGCGGCGTGCCACCCGGTGAAGGGCACCTCGGGGTGGGGCGCGTTGCCCTGGCGGTCGAGCAGCAGGTCGCGGCCGACGGTGACCACCATGGCGCCGGCGCCCGCGTCGACCTGCACGGGCAGGAACGGCGAGACCTGGTCGAAGCGGCCGGTGGCGGCGTCGTAGGACTGCAGGTACGCGCCGTAGCTGGCGGCCTGGAACACGCTGCGGAAGAGGAAGAGGGTGAACGTCCGGTCCTTGTGGAGGAACGAGACCCGGTAGGTGGTGCTCTCCACCACGGGCGCCTCGGGGGAGGCCTTGAGGTCGCGCACCTGGAGGGTGAAGGTGAACTCCTCCGGGCCCTCCAGGACGTCGAGCGCCTTGAGGTCGGCGGCGGCCCAGCGCCCGTTGGGGTCCTCCGGCTGCCCCGCGACGGTGAGCTTGACGTCGCCCTCCTTGTCGTCGAGGATGCGCACCGGCTCGGCCGCGCCCGTGCCGGCCTGGCCCTGCGCGGGCGCCGCGAGGGGCAGCAGCAGGGCCGCCACCATGAGGGGCAGGAGGGGCTTCATCGCGCTCAACGCAGCCTCGTCGGTTTTAGGCATTGCGGTCCATCCGGCTGACGCCCAGGCCACCTGGCCGCGAAGGGCATGAAGCGGAGGGAGAACGCTCCGCCCACGCCCTTCGCGGCCGGTGGCATCTCAGAGCCTGCGCCGCGCCACCGCGGCAAGCGCGAGGAGGCAGGGCGCCAGCAGCAGCGCCTCCACGCCGGGCGTTCCCTTCGCGGCGGCCTTGGCCTGCTCCAGCAGCGGCGACTCGTCGGTGTATTGCTTGGCGGTGTCGACGGTGGCGAAGAGGCGGGCGAGGCTGCGGATGTTGAGGTTCGCGGCGCTGGTGGCGGCCAGGACGAGGTCGGCGGTGTCGCCCTTGTCGGCGGTGCCGGGGACCTGCACGGCGATGCGGACGGGGACGCTCTCGCCGGCGCCGAGGCGCACCTGGTCGCCAGGGGCGACGATGCGGGCCCACGGCAGGTGGGTGCCGGTCAGCTCCAGGTTGAAGGTGCCGGCCGGGCCGTCGTTCTGCAGCGTGAGGTTGAACAGCAGCGTCTTGCCGGGGTTGGTGGCGCGGTCCTGCGGGCCGTCGGCGAGGAGCTGCAGCGTGGAGTTGCTGCTGAACACCTGCGCGACGATGTCGTGGTACTCGTTGAGCGGCAGGTCGGAGAGGGTGCCGCCCGGCTGGATGGACGGGGAGGACACGTCGCCGAGGAAGCCGCCGAAGAGCTGCTGGCCGGTGGCCACGAGCTCGAGCTGGAGGAAGAGCTGGGCGCCCTTCTGGTACGGCAGGTAGTCTCCCTCCGGGGTGGGCACGAGGTCCGCCGTGAGGAGGTTGCCCTCGGAGTTGGGCGGGACGTCGACCGGCGGGCGGGGCAGCACGGTGGCCACCGCCGTCGCCTCGTAGCCGCGGAAGCGCACGCCGTCGAGCTCCGCGTCGTCGCGCTGCGCGATGTAGGCGAGGCTGCCCTCCAGCCGGGCGCCCAGCAGGGGCAGCGTGGTCTGGATGGGGACGGTGAGGGTGCCGGCGCGCTGGAGGTCGAAGTCGAGGCCGAGCTCGAGCTGCGGCTGCAGCGGGATGGACCAGCAGAAGTGGGTCTGCGGGGGCGTCAGGTCGCTGCCGCAGTTGTTGGCCGGGAGGTCGAGGTGGGCGTCGAGCGGGTCGTTGCTGAGCGCGTTCATGTAGAGGCCGGACGGGCCGTAGAGCAGGCGGTCGAGGTCGGCGTTGCCGGTCACCTGCGGCTCGCTGCGGGCGTGCAGCCAGAGGGCGTTGTGGTGGCCGGCGGGCTGCGGCGGGTTGCTGTAGCGGATGCCGAGCTGGATGCGGCCGGTGGAGCGCGCGTCGGAGAGGCTCTGCATCTCCACGACGAACTTCTGGTAGGTGCCGTGCTCGTGGGTGAAGGGGACGGAGGCGAGCACGGGGAGCTGCACGGTGCCGTTGGCGGGGACGGTGATGCGGGTGGCGGGCAGGCGCACCAGCCAGCCGGCGGGGACGCCGCTTGCCGCGAGGGAGAAGGTCTCGTTGCCGTCGCCGCGGTTGACCGCCTGCACCTGGTAGACGATGGTGGTCGCCTCGCCGTTGGAGGCGCGCGTCGGGACCTGGCTGAACAGGCGGGCGTGGCCGCTCTGCGCGACGCCGAAGCGGGGCGTGAGCGCGAGGGTGCCGTTGCCGCTGTCCGGCATCGCGTCGTGCGCGCTCGGGAACGGGTTGGGCAGGCAGTTGGTGCGGGTGGGGCAGAACGAGCCGAAGCGGATGCCGGAGAGGAGGCCCCCGGAGGTGGCCTGCCAGTCGGTGAGGGGGACCTCGGGGTGGGGCGTGTCGCCCTCGCGGTCCACCAGCAGGTCGCGGTCGGCGCTGAAGGTGAGGGTGCCGGCGGCGAGGTCCTGCGCCACCTGCATCGAGGGGGAGACCTGCTCGTACTCCTGGGTGGCCGGGTTGTAGGCGCTCACGGAGCCGAACGCCTGCGCGGGCCCGTAGAGGACGCGGCGGTCGAGGGTGACGCGGTAGACCTGGTCGAGGTGGCGGAAGCCGATGGTGTAGCGCACGTCCTCGGCGAAGGGGGCCTCGGCGTTGCTGCTGAGGCTGCCGACCGTGAGGACGAAGGTGACCTGGTCGAGGGTCTCCCTAACGTCGAGCGCCTTGAGGTCGGCGGCGGCCCAGCGGCCGGCGGGGTCCTGGTCGTTGCCCGCGAGGTCGATCTTGACGTCGGCGGCGTTGTCGTCGAGCAGGTGGAC
>JAIVGU010000054.1 GCA_020201445.1 Halobacteriales archaeon | reverse complement strand
GCGCCAACCTCCTCACTCTCTACCTTCAGGCCAGCATGGGAAAGGGACAGTACCAGCAGGTGCGCTATGACGACGTCTCGCTCATTCCCACCTCCCTGGTCGCCTGGTCCGTCCCGGGCGGCGCGGTGCTGGACGCAAGCGGGCTTTCGGCGCATGTCCGCTTCGACCGCAAGGGGCAGCAGGCCGTGTACGCCAATGCGACCGACGGCGGCATTCCGTTGTGGAATGCCGTGGGGGTCTTCGATGTCCGCAACGCCGTGCCGGTGGCGAACCTTACCGTCCCAGCGGAGTCGCCCATCAACCAGCCCTTGGTGCTGGACGCAACGGGCAGCCTGGACTCGGATGCACCCCTCGTCTTGCAGGACCCTTCGTTCACTAGCCTGGGCTCCACCTGGAAACTCTCGGGGAAGGAAGTGGGCGGCACGGTGAAGGCCACGGCCCTGAACGACCCGCGCGGCGGCGTCAAGGTGGAGGTGGCGCGGACGGCCAAGGCTGGGAGCATCTATGTGGCGCAGGAGGTTCCCCTCGGTCGCGTGCAACCGGCCATCCTGACGGTCCGGGTGCAGGACCAGGGCGACCTGACAGGCTACGCGTTCCTACTGCGTGAGTCCAATGGCACGTTCCAGAAGGACACCCCCTACACGTTCCCTCCCGCCGGCGACCGCGAGCGGCTGCTGTCGATGCCGTGGACCCCTCAGACGGCGAACGCCACTCGCCTCACCGTTTATCTACGCTTCAGACTCCCCCCCGACAGCGACACGGTGGTGCGCTTCATGCAGCCCCGCCTCATCTCAGGGCTGGCCTTCACATGGGCGATGGACGGCAACACAGTTGCAACGGGGCCGGACCCGACCTACACGCTTCTCCCCCGCGCGGCCGGCACCCACGTCGCGACCGTGACGGTGGCAGACCAGGACGGCGCCTCCGCCTCGGCGTCCCGGACCATCAACTACACCGACTCTGGATACCTATGGGAATCGCCTCCTCCGGGGGTCCTGCCGCTGTCGCCGCCCACCCCTTTGGCGCTTCACACCATCCGGCGGGGCGAGGGCCGCGAGGACCAGATCGACAACGGCGACTTCTCCGCCGGAAAGACGGCATGGACGCTCGCGGACCGTGAGGTCGGCGGCGGGGCCGCATGGAGGGTGCTGTCCGAGGCAGGGAGCCGCTTTGCGCGAATCAACGTGAGCAAGGCCGCGACCTCCGGCACCGTGTACCTCCAGCAGGATGCCAGACGCCTCTGCACGGAGGTTTCCTGCACCTTCTCGTTCGACTATCGCGGCAGCGCGCAGTTGGATATGCTGCTGCGCGAGCGCAACGCCACCGGCATCCCCACCGACGTCAATCTTCCGCTGCCCCCCTCGCCTGGGTGGCGTCATATCGAGCGCTCCTGGAATGTGTCAGCCAATGCAACGCGCCTAACCGTTCATCTCCGGGCTCGGCTGGTGCCCGACCAGAACGCCAGCGTCGACTTCCGGGCGGTCTCCCTCCAGCCGAGCCTCCGCATCGACACCGCCGTGTCCGGCCCCGCGGAGCCCCGCATCCGCAACGGCACCCTTGCCGCGCCAGCCCCCGGGAGATACTCCCTGCGCGTCAACGTCACCAACGCCTACGGCCAAGCCGGCACCTTCGACCGCGACCTCCAGGTGCTCCCGGTGGCGGTGTTTCCCACCCCGGAGGGCCTTGCCCTGCGCTGGAGGACGGGGAACGGCACCGTGCGCGTCCTCAACGAAACCGGGGCGACCGCCTGGAGCCTCGACCTGGCCCAGCCCACGCTGCCGGCCAGTGTCCCGCAGTTCTATGCCGGTGACCAAGGCTTCCCGCGACTCCCCCGCGGCAACGGCACGCTCCTGCTTGCGGCCGACGGGGCGGAGGCGGTGTTCCCGCTGGCCGGCCTGCGCGAGCGCCTCGCGGGCCCCCTCATGGAAAGCAACGCCACCCTGGTGCGCAGCGGCTGGCACAACGTCGCGCGGGTCCGGCTCCACACCCCCAACGACGCCATCCTCGGCGGCACCGCCCGGGTCCTGGAGGGCGACCGCGAGGTGGCGGACGCGCCCTTCGTGCGCGAGGGGCAGGACCTGGTGGCCGAGGTGCCGCTGCCCACGGGCCTGTCGGCGCACGACTACCGGGTCACCGTCGAGCTGCAGGACGGATGGGGGGGGACGCTGCAGGTGCCCGGCCTCGCGCTCTCCGCCACCCCCAACCCCGCGTTTTCCGGCGGCTTGCTGCTGCTGGGGGCGGCCGCCCTGGTCGTCGGCCTGGGGCTTGCCCACCGGCGTTGGCAACGGAGGCGCGCCGGGTGATCGTGGACCCCAATGTCCTCTCCCTCGCGGCCAGCCTCCTCGGCATCGTGGCCGTGGTGCGCCTGGTCTCCGCCGGCGTCCCCTTCAGCCTGGCCGCCTTCGCGGGGGACGCGCTGGTCGGGTTGGCCATCGTCTCCGCGCTCCTGCTTGCCACGGGGGTGGCCCTGGAGCTGCCCGTCCTCTACGTGGGCGCCGCCATGTTCGCGGGGCTCTACTGGACCGGCATGGTGGAGAAACGGCCGCGCCTCCGCACCGCCGGCCTCGTCGTCTCCGGCGGGGGGGCGGCCCTCGCCGTGGTCGCCGTCCTGTTCCTCGCCCGCGTCTATGCCTGGTGGTTCGCACCGCTGGCCCTCCTGCTGGCGATGGGCCTGGGCCTCGCCGTGCAGGGAATCGGCTGGCTGCTCGCGCGCCCGTCGCCCGCTGCCACCCCGGCCGCATCCGCCGCCCCTGCATCCCCAGCAAGGAGCTTGCCTCCACAGCCGACCCCGTCCGTTGCGGCCAAGGTCACCATCACCTGCCCGGCGTGCGGCTTGCGGGGCCAGGTCGCTGCCCGGGGTCCGCCGACGCTGAAGTGTCCGCGCTGCGGCAGCCCGGTCCAGCGCCCAACCATCAACGCGTCGCCGCCGCCAGGTGGGGCTCCAGCGCAGAGTACGCCGCCTCCGCCGCGGCGCGGTCCGTCGTCTTGAGCAGGACCTTGCCGTTGTCGTAGAGGCTCGACTCGACGCCTTTGCGGACGATGAGGATGATCTTGGCGTCGACGACGACCTGGTAGCCGTCGCGCAGGAGGGCGGCCTTGAGGCCCTCCATGTCGATGCGGCGCTGCGGCTCGGGGGTGGCGGTGAAGCCCGCCGAGGTGGAGCAGGGCCGGAGGAGGGCCACGGCTGCGCCCACGGCATCCGGCTTTTAACGGGCGCGGCGTCGGCCAGCCCGTTGAAGGCGGTCCTCCTGCTCTCCGGCGACGGCTCGCTCCGTCGACACGCGCGACAGGGAGGGCCTGCGGCCTTCCATCGAACAAGGCCCTTGAGGACCGGAGGGCGCGCATGAAGGCGGTCCTGCTGCTCTCCGGCGACGGCTCGCTCCGTCGACACGCGCGACAGGGAGGGCCTGCGGCCCTCCATCGGACAAGGCCCTTGAGGACCGGAGGGCGCGCATGAAGGCGGTCCTGCTGCTCTCCGGCGGCTTCGATTCCCCGGTCGCGGGGCGGATGCTCCAGCGGCAGGGGGTGGAGCTGGAGGCGTTGCACTGCAGCTTCGAGCCGGTCACCGACGATGCCTCCGTGAGGAAGGCGGAGACGCTGGCGCGGCAGATGGGACTTCCAAGGTTGTGGGTCGCCCGCATCGGGGAGGCGCTCGGCCGCATCCCGCACGACCGCGAGGCGCACCGCTACTATTTCCTCCTCCAGAAGCGGCTGTTCTACCGGCTCGCCGACGCCGTGGCGGACCAGGTGGGCGCCGCCGCCATCGCCACCGGCGAGAACCTGGGCCAGGTCTCCAGCCAGACGCTGCCCAACCTCGTCACGCTGGAGCAGGCGGCGCGGCGTCCCATCCTGCGCCCCGTGCTCGGGCTCGACAAGGTGGACATCATCCGCCTGGCGAAGGAGTGGGGGACGCACGACACCAGCGTCGGCCCCGAGCTGTGCGACCTGCTGGGCCCCACCTACCCCGCGACGACGAGCGCCGCGGCGGTGGTGCAGGCGGCCGAGAGCCGCGTCGGGCTGGAGCGCGACCTGCCGGCCATTGAACTCCTGGAATTGCAGTGAATCTTCGGCGATTCGGTGAAACCAAGAGTTCCCGCGTTTTCCGCACTGCCATGGACGAGTGTGCCTGCGTCAGTGGATTTGGAAAGCATCTGGATCCCCGGTTGGGGGCATGAAGACGTAATGTGCATCAACGTGCATCAACGAAAGATACAAATTCTCAAGAACCTTCCAAATTTTATGATGAAAACTGTAACTTCTATCGGATATTGGGGCCTGCACGATGGCCAAGGAGGATGAAATGATAGAAAATGAACTTTTTAGCCTCAGAAAACCACTAACTAGACACCTAAAATCTATGACGGTCCTTGGAATCTTAGGGTTGATGCTGGTTCCTCAGGCATTCGCCGATAATGCATACCAAACAAACGACACTGCCCAAGGTTTCACATTGGGAGTGGCGACCTCCCTGCGCATTTCAGCCATTGCCGGTGTGAATTACGAATACAGTCATACAGGCACCCATCAATGTGGGGGTCCGCATATTAACGAGGACACGATTTCCGTTTCCGGAAGCATCTCTGGTTCCGGCAGGAATGGCCAGGGAACTTGGACCTATCTTGGCCTAACTTATCGTGGAACTTATGGTCTAAGTTTGCCGGCTGCTCCCAACTTCGGAGTGGATGAAGGAACATCAACACTCACGCTGGATGGATATATACCAAGTATCTCTGGAAATCTTTTCCATCTGCACTATGAAGGCTCTGGTCCAACTATTGTGTCTCTTGTGTTCACATCCCAGCCTTGCCCCTGAGTACCTTGAAGAAATCGTCTTCACGACAGACGTGGTCCGCTTTCCCTTCACCGTACCTTGTCTGTCTGCTTGTCAATGCAGCTTGCGACGGGCCACAAGCACCAGCGCGGCAAGGCCGACGATGGCCAGCGGGACCTCGACGCCGGGCGACTTCTTCTTGGTCGGGCTGGTCGAGGCGGTGCTGCCGTCGCTGCCACCGTTCGACGGGCCGGAGGTGTGGCTCTGCGGCGGGCCGGTGGAGGTCGGCGTGGTGTGCGGCGGGTCGGCGGCGTACCACGGTACGTACACGAAGCTGGGGGTGAGGATGTTCCAATACGCCACTGGTTGGCCGGCTGCTATAGCGATGGGA
>JAIVGU010000242.1 GCA_020201445.1 Halobacteriales archaeon | reverse complement strand
GGCGCTGTCCCTTTGCTCCTTCTGCAAGCTTCTCTTCGGTTGCTTCGTCGTTCATTGCGTTCGTTGCTCCTTGGTCGGTATCGGGGGTCGAACCCACCAAAGAGGGACCATACCGCGGAGGCCGCGGAACCCACGGAAAGGGCGCATGCCTCAGGTGGACCGCTTGCCCTGCAGCGCGCCCGCGAGCCTGTCGGCCGCCGCCAGCCCCTCCTCGGGGGCGACCGCCGTGGCGAGCGGCACCCAGAACAGGAACGTGGCGCCCTTGCCGGGGCCGTCGCTGCGCGCCTCCAGCCGGCCGCCGTGCTGCTCGACGATGCCCTTGGAGATGTAGAGGCCCAGCCCGGTGCCGCCCTTGCCGGGGACCACGTCGTGCACCTGGCCGAAGGGCTGGAAGAGGCCGGCGGCCTGGTCCGCCGTGAAGCCGGCGCCGGTGTCCTGCACGAGGACGCTGGCCCGCTCGCCGGCGCGCTGCACCTGGACGTGGATGCGGCCGCCGGCGGGGGTGAACTTCATGGCGTTGGAGAGCAGGTTGTAGAGCACCTGCGTCAGGCGGTCGGGGTCGGCCACCATGGGCAGCCCGGGCGGCGTCTCCACCTCCAGGGCGATGCCCTGCTCGATGGCGGCCTCCTGGAAGGTCTCGGCGACCTCGTGCACCATGTGGCTGAGGTCCATGGGGCGGGGCAGGAGCCGCAGGCGGCCCGACTGCAGGCGCGCGGACTCCAGCATGTCGCGCACCAGCAGGTGGAGGCGCTCGACGTTGCGGTCGAGGATCTCGACGTTGCGGCGCGCCCCGGCGTGCGGCGCCTGGCGGACGAAGTCGCGCAGCAGCCGGAGCTGGATCTTGATGGGGGTGAGCGGGTTGCCCAGCTCGTGCGCCGCGGTGCGCAGGAACTCGGTCTTGAAGCGGGCCTGCTCCCGGATGAGGTCCAGCTCGCGCTGGCGGGCCTCGAGGGCGCGGCGCTCGCTGATGTCGTCGACGGTGCCGACGAAGCCGGTCACCTTGCCGGAGGCGTCGCGCACCGGGCTGGCGCGGGTCCAGCACTCCACCACCTTGCCGTCGCGGTGGACGTAGCGGAACTCCGCGACCAGGTCGGTGCCGCTGGCGACGGCGGCGCGCCACGCCTTGGTCAGCGGCTCGCGGTCGTCCGGGTGGACCGCGGCGCGGATGGCGGCGAAGTCGCGGTGGTCGCAGCCGGCAATCTCCTCCCAGCGCGGGTTGGCGTAGTCCACCTGCCCCTGCACGGTGGTGTGGAAGATGCCCAGCGGCGAGCCGTCGGCCAGGACGGTGAAGCGCTCCAGGCTCTCGCGCAGGTCGGCTTCGTGGCGCAGCGCCTGGGTGACGTCCTGGGCGGTCCCCACCATGCGGCCGGCGGCGTCGAGGCGGCCCTCCATGTGCAGCCAGGCGGGGACGCCGCCGTCGCGCAGCACGGGCACGTCCAGCGACAGCCGCGAGTTCTCGGCGATGGCGCGCCGCAGCGCCTCCTGCGCCGGGGCCAGGTGGGCGGGGTCGATGCGCGCCTGCAGGGCGGCGAACGACAGGGGGCCGGGGGGCGCCGGCATGCCGAGCAGGCGGAACATCTCGGCGCTTCCCGTCACCGTGCCGGCGGCGGCGTCGAGGGCCCAGGAGCCGAGGTGGGCGATGCGCTGCGCCTCGGCGAGCGCCTCGTTGGAGGCGCGCAGGGCGGCCTCGGCCTGGTGGCGCTCCGTCACGTCGCGGATGGCGCTCGACACCAGGACCCCCTGGGCGGTGTGCAGCGGGCTCAGGCTGACCTCGACGGGGAACTCGGTGCCGTCCTTGCGGCGGCCGCGCAGGTCCAGCCCCTCGCCCATGGGGCGCTGGCCGGGGCTCCCGGCGAAGGCGGCGCGGTGGCCGGCGTGGCGGGCGCGGGCGGAGGCGGGGATGAGCGTCTCCACGGCGCCGCCCAGCAACTCGTCGCGGCCGTAGCCGAAGAGGCGCTCCACCTGGCCGTTCACGAACACGATGCGGCCCGCCTCGTCGACGATGACCATGGCGTCGGGCGCGGACTCCAGCAGCGCCGCGAAGCGCTCCTCGTGCGCCTGCCGCTCGGTGACGTCGTGGGCGGTGCCGCTGACGCGCAGCACGCGGCCATCGGGCCCCAGGAAGGCGCGGCCCTGGCTGTGCACGGAGCGGACGGTGCCGTCGGGGCGGACGATGCGGTGGTCGAGGGAGAACGGGCGGCCCACCGCGGTGACCTCGCGCAGGAGGGCCTCGGCGCGCGGCCGGTCGCCGGGGTGGATGGCGGCCATCGCCGCGGGGAGCGTGACGGTGGCGCGGCCCCCGTCGTCCACGATGCGGCGCATCTCGGCGCTGCGGGTGACGCGCATGGTGGCCAGGTCCAGCTCCCAGGAGCCGATGTGGGCGATCTCCTGCGCCGCCTCCAGCGTGGCCTCGGCGCGGCGGCGCTCCTCCACCTCGTCGCGCAACTCGGCGGTGCGGTTCGCCACCAGCCCCTCCAGGTCCTGGGCGTCCCGGCGGCGCTCGGTGCGCAGCGCCCCCAGCGTGAGCGTGATGCCGGCCGCCGTGAGGATGAACGACTGCAGCTGCAGGAAGGCGGTGTTGGCCTCGCTGACCTGGAACGGGCCGCGCCCCATCTTGGTGGCGGCGACGGCCAGGGCGTCCACGGCGGCTAGGCAGGCGGTGGCGAAGGCCGGGCTGAGCCGCGTGGCGATCCACACGAGGGGCGGCATGAGCAGCAGCAGGCGGCCCGGCCAGTCGCCCGGCACGCCGGGCACCAGGCCGAAGAGGGCGGCGGCCAGCCCGAGCAGCACCGCCCCGGTCGCGGCGGGCTCCACGGCCCTGCGCAGGGACGCGCGCGGCCAGCGGGCCTGCGCTGCCAGCAGCAGCGGCGGCGCCACGACCACGGCGCCCGCCACGTCGCCCAGGTACCAGGTCCACGCGGCCTGCGGGGCGGCGGCGGGGAGCAGGACGCCGGTGGCCACGAGGGCGCCGATGCCGATGCCGGCGCTGGCGAGGGGGGCGAGCGCGGCCACCCCGAGGAAGCGGCCCACCCTGCCCACCGTGCGGAAGGCGGCGGCGCCGCCGAGGCGGGCCAGCAGGAGCCCGCCGGCCAGCGCCTCCAGGGCGTTGCCCGCTCCCAAGGCGATGGCGGCGGCGAGGGGGGCGGAGCTGGCGTAGTTCGCCGACACCGCGCCGAGCAGGACGCCGAGGGCCGCCGGGAAGCGCCAGAGGGCGACGGCCGCGATGGCGAAGCCGGTGGGGGGCCAGATGGGGCTGGCGAGGGAGCCGGGGAGGGCGAAGAGGAGCCCGAGCTGGGCAAGCCCATGGTAGGCGACGGCCACGGCCGCCACCCGCACCCATGTCCTCCCCTGCCTCCACTCGGAGGAAGGCATCCGCTCCATGTCGGCGTTTCCGTCGGAGGCGGGAGTATTTGGCCTGGGGGAGACAACCTTATATGCAAAAGAGAGGCGGAAACGGGGTCCCACTCGGAGGCAAAAACGGCCCTCCGGCGGCGGATTCTTCAAGCGCAGGCCCTTGGGCGCCGCGATGGACTTCCAGCTCACCGAGGGGCAGCGCATGGTGCGCGACATGGTGCGGAAGTTCGCGCAGGACGAGATCCAGCCCATCGCCGCCCGGCACGACCGCGACCACACCTTCCCCATGGCGACCGCCAAGCGCATGGGCGAGCTGGGCCTGCTGGGCATCACGGTGCCCGAGCGGTACGGCGGGCCAGGCGCCGACTACGTCTCCTTCGCCCTAGTGGCCGAGGAGCTGGCCCGCGCCGACGCCAGCCACAGCGTCATCTTCGGCGCCAACGCCAGCCTCAGCGTCGGTCCCATCCTGAGTTTCGGAAGCGAGGCGCAGAAGCAGGCGTTCCTCCCCAAGCTGGCCAGCGGCGAGTGGCTGGGCTGCTACGCCCTCACGGAGCCGGAGTCCGGCAGCGACGCCGGCAGCCTGCGCACCACGGCGCGCCGCGAGGGCGACCACTACGTCGTGGACGGCCAGAAGCAATTCATCAGCAACGGCGCCGTGGCCGACCTCTGCGTCCTGTTCGCCCGCACCGACCCCGGCACGACCGACGCGCGCGGCGTGACGGCGTTCCTCGTCGACACCAAGTCCAAGGGCTTCAAGGTCGGCCGCAACGAGCACAAGCTCGGCCTCAACGCCAGCACCACCAACCAGCTCTTCTTCGAGGGGCTGGAGGTGCCCGCCGAGAACCGACTCGGCGCCGAGGGCGAGGGGTTCAAGGTCGCCATGGCCACCCTTGACACCGGCCGCATCATGGCCGCCGCCGGCTCCGTCGGCATCGCCCGCGCCGCGTTCGAGGACTCCACCGCCTACGCCAAGGAGCGCTCCCAGTTCGGCAAGCCCATCGCGAGCAACCAAGCCATCCAGTGGAAGCTCGCCGACATGGACGTCGCCATCGAGGCCGGCCGCAACCTCTACCTCAAGGCCGCCTGGCTCAAGGACCAGGGGCAGCCCTACACCCACGCCGCCAGCCGCGCCAAGCTCTACTGCTCGGAGATGGCGATGAAGGCCACCATCGACGGCGTGCAGATCCACGGCGGCAACGGCTACACCAAAGACTACGCCGTCGAGCGCTACATGCGCGACATCAAGATCTTTGAGATCTTTGAGGGAACCTCAGAGGTCCAGCGCATCGTCATCGCGCGGCACGTGCTGGGGCAATGAATTCGTGAGATTCGTGGTTGGTTGGGAATCAGAGGGAAGAAAGGAAAGGCGCCGCTAGGTGCAGACCGTCGCCACCGCGCCCCCGACGTGGGGGACGTAGGCTGGGACCGCCGGGCGGCGGTTGGCACAGGGCGGCCACCGGGTTGGGTGGGTTGTGGCCCACGTCGACGAGGTCGCACGCCCAGGTGGCGGGGTCGGCCGCGGATGTGCCAGGGCAAGCCTTGCCCAATCGAACCCCTTTCAAACCCGCGCCTCCTGGACGTCCTGGATGCACAGGGAGTGGGACACGTGAGCGCAGCCAAGGCCCAGGCCACCCTCGACGGGGCCAAGGCGCCCAAGCGCAAGGCGAAGGCTCCCATCGCGGAGGCGCTGGCGCTCGGCCAGAAGGAGATCTCGGTCGCCGAGTTCTTCGAGCGCAACCGCCAGATCCTGGGCTTCGACTCCCCCATCAAGGCGCTCATCACGGCCATCAAGGAGGCGACCGACAACTC
>JAIVGU010000241.1 GCA_020201445.1 Halobacteriales archaeon | reverse complement strand
GTCTTCGTCATCGCCAACGACTACACCGTGAAGGCGGGCAGCATGGCGGAGCGCGGCGTGGAGAAGTTCATCCGCGTCCAGGAGCGGGCGCTGCGGGCGCAGAAGCCGGTGCTCTACCTCATCGACTCGTCGGGGGCGCGCATCACGGACCAGGCGGGCTTCTTCGCCAACCTGCGCGGGATTGGGAAGTACTTCTACAACCACAGCCTGCTGTCGGGCAAGATTCCGCAAATCTCCGTCCTGTACGGCCCGTGCGTCGCGGGCGCGGCCTACACGCCGGTGTTCTGCGACTTCAGCGTCATGGTCCGGGGCATGAGCGCCTTGTGCATCGCCAGCCCGCGCATGGTCGAGATGGTCACCGGGGAGAAGATCGGCATGCAGGAGCTTGGTGGTGCCGACTTCCACATGGAGGTCTCCGGCTCCTGCCACTTCGTCGTCGACACCGAGGAGGAGGCCGCCGACGCCGTGCAGCGCCTGCTCTCCTACCTGCCGGACAACTGCGACCACCGGCCGGCGCAGTACGAGGCCAAGGAGCCGGCGCGGCCCACCTCCGACCTCGACCGCATCGTCCCCGCCGACCCCAACAAGGCGTTCGACATGCACGACGCCATCGACGCCCTCGTCGACGCCGGCTCCTGGTTCGAGGTCAAGGGCGGCCACGCGCAGGAGCTGCTCACCGGCTTCGCCCGCGTCGGCGGCCGGGTCGTCGGCATCGTGGCGAACAACACCGCCGTGCGCGCCGGCGCCATCTTCCCGCACAGCGCCGACAAGGCCGCCGAGTTCATCACCACCTGCGACGCCTTCAACGTCCCCCTCCTCTTCCTCGCCGACACGCCGGGCTTCATGGTGGGCAGCGAGGTGGAGGCGCAGGGCATCCTCAAGCGCGGCAAGAAGTTCATCTACGCCACCTCGACGGCCACCGTGCCGAAGCTCTGCATCGTCGTGCGCAAGGCCTACGGCGCCGGCATCTACGCCATGTGCGGCCCCGCCTTCGAGCCCGACGCGACGCTGGCCCTCCCGGGCGCCGAGATTGCCGTCATGGGCGCCGAGGCCGCCATCAACGCCGTCTACGCCAACCACATCGCCAAGATCGCGGACCCCAAGGAGCGGGCGGCGTTCATCGAGGCCAAGCGCGAGGAGTACCGCCGCGACATCGACATCAAGGTCGTGGCTGACGATTTGATTGTCGACCACATCGTCCCGCCGAGCCAGCTTCGCTCTGAGGTGTTGGCACGGCTGGAGGCGTACGCGGACAAGCACCACCCGCTGCCGCGCCGTGGGCATGGGACCGTCATCTAGACGTTGCTCCAACTGTCCAAACACGGATTTCACGAATGCCCGGAAGAGATTGAATCCATGTCCTCCGTGGGAATGCGTGGTTTGGTCGGTCTCTAGTCGGCCGCCGGCCCCGTCGCCTTCGCGAGGGCCCCCGCAAGCCGCTCCGAGAGGTGGGCCACGTTTGGCGGGGCCAGCATCGTGAAGTGGCCGCCGGGGATGGTGGCAATCTCCACGGCCCCGCCGACGAGGGGCCGCACCTCGTCCCGGAAGCGGGGCAGGGCCCGCAGCGTCTCCTCGCTCACCAGGACGAGCGCGTCGCCGGGGCAGGGCACGAAGCGGTGGCGCAGGCTGGCCCGGACGTGGGCGCCGAGGACGCGCATGTGGCGCGCCAGCACCTCCGGCGGCAGGGCGTCCTGCAAGGTGTCCAGCGGCAGGTTGAGCACTTGCGACAGCTCCAGGCGCTCGGCGGCGATGCGCCGTGCCTCCGCGGCGGCGGGCCGCCCCGCCACGGGGGCGAGGGCCTCGATGCGGCTGGCGAGGCGCTCGACGGCCTTCTCGTCCACCGCCGCGGCTTGGCGCAGCGGCGGGTCCAGCAGGGCCAGTAGTGCGACCCCCTCGCCGCGCTCGCGCAGCCGGCGCGCCATCTCGAGGGCGACGAAGGAGCCGACCGAGAAGCCGCCGAGCAGGTAGGGGCCGCGCGGCTGCACGGTGCGCAGGAGCGCGAGGTAGTGCTCCGCCATCGCGGCGATGCTGTCGTGGGGCGGGGTGTCGTCCTCCAGGCCGGCGGCCTGCACGGCGTAGAGGGGCTGCGCCGGGCCGAGGGCGTGGGCGAGGGCGACGAAGTGGCCGACCGTGCCGCCGGCGGGGTGGACGAGGAAGAGGGCGCGGCGCTTGCCCTGCGTGTTGAAGGCGAGCAGGCCGGCGCCCCGGCGGCCCTGGATGCCCTGCGCCGCCGGGCCGGCCACCGGGTCGTCGCCCACGCTGCCGCGCAGGGCGCTGGCCAGCTCGGCGACGGTCTGGTGCTCGAAGAGGTGGCGGAGCTGGAGCGGGAGGCCGGCCTGCTGCGCCCGGGTGGCCACCTGGACGGTGGAGAGCGAGTCGCCGCCGACCTCGAAGAAGTTGTCGTGGACGCCGACGCGGTCGAGGCGCAGGACCCCGCCCCAGATGGCGGCGAGGCGCTCCTCCAGGGCGTCGCGCGGGGCGACGAAGTCCTGCTGCAGCTCCGGGCGCTCGCGGGGCGGGTCAGGCAGGCGCTTGCGGTCCACCTTGCCGTTGGCGTTCAGCGGCAGGGCGGGCAGCGTGACGAACTGGCTGGGCACCATGTGCTCGGGCAGGAAGCGGCGCAGGAAGGCGCGCAGCTCGCCGGGGGGCACTGGGACGCCGTCGGAGAGGGCGAGGTAGGCGACGAGGCGCTTGCCGGCCCCCTCGCCGTGGGCGGTGACGGCGGCCTCGCGGACGCGGGGGTGGCGGGCTAGGCCGGCCTCGACCTCGCCGGGCTCGACGCGGTGGCCGCGGATCTTGACCTGGAAGTCGGCGCGGCCGAGGAACTCGAGGTTGCCGTCGGCGAGGGGGCGCACGAGGTCGCCGGAGCGGTAGCACAGGCCGGGGTGGAGCTCGCCGGGCAGGGGCGGCCGCGGCCACGGGTCGGGGACGAAGCGCTCCCGCGACAGCTCGGGGCGGTTGAGGTAGGCGCCGGTGACGCCGACGCCGCCGATGTGCAGCTCGCCGACGAGGCCGATGGGGACGGGGCGGCCGCGCGGGTCGAGCACGGTGAGGCGGAGGTTGGGGATGGCGCGGCCGAGGGTGGCGCGGGGCCGGCTTGCGGCGGCGAGGGGCAGCGCCTCGATGGTGCAGTACATCGTCGTCTCGGTCGGCCCATAGGCGTTGAGGAGGGTCGCCTGCGGCACGGTGGCGTGGTGGAGGCGCACCAGCTCCCCGGTCCACGCCTCGCCCACGAGCGTCACCTGGCGCAGGGAGGCGAGGGCCGCGGCGCCGCCGGCCTCCAGCAGGAGGCGGTAGTGCGATGGGGTGATCATGAGGTCCGTGACGCCCGCGCCGCGGACGGTCGCGGCCAGGAGGGCGGGGTCGCGCTGCGCCTCCTCGGGGGGCAGGACCGTGGTGCCGCCGTCGGCCAGGGCCCACAGCAGCGGCGGCAGGCTGGCCTCGAAGCCGATGGAGGAAGTGAGGGCGTAGCGGCCGCAGGGGTGCGGGTAGGCTTGGCGGCCCACCGTGGTGCTGTTCATGAAGCCGGCGTGGCGCACGACGACGCCCTTGGGCGTGCCCGTGGAGCCGGAGGTGTACATGACGTAGGCCGGGTCGCTGGGCTCGGCGAGGCGGCCGACAGGCGTGCCGTCCCCCTCGGCGAACGCCTCCTCGATGGGCACGAGGCCGAGCCCGAGCCCCTTGGCGGTGGCTGCCGCCGCGGCCTTGGCGACCACGAGGCGCAGCCCGGCGTCCTGCGCCAGCAGGCGGAGGCGCTCCTCCGGCAGGGTCGGGTCGAGCGGCACGACGGCGGCGCCCGCCTTGAGCACCCCCAGGAACCCCGCCGAGAGGCCGACGTCGCGGTCGAGCAGGACGCCCACGAGGGAGCCGCGGCCGGCACCGTGCGCGCGCAGCCGGCGGGCGAGGCGGTTGGCGGCGTGCTCCAGCTCGCCGTAGGTGAGGGCGGCGCCGGCGGCCTGGACGGCGACCGCCTCGGGCGTGGCGGCCGCCCGCGCCTCGATGAGCTCGTGGATGCAGCGGTCGGCGGGGAACCCTGCCGCCTGGAAGCCGTGCCCGTCGCGCAGGGCGCGCTCCTCGGCGGCGGAGAGCAGCGGGATGTCGCTGAGGCGCTGGTCTGGGTCCTGCGCGACGGCCTCGAGGACCATCTGGAAGCGCTGGGCGAAGCGGGCGGCGGTCTCCTCGGTGAAGAGGTCGGTGGCGTACTCGACGAGGCACTCCAGGCCCGCGCCGGACTCCACGACGTTGACGGAGAGGTCGAACTTGGCGGACGGGATGTCGGAGGTCAGGAGGTCGACCTCGATGCCGTCGAACGCGAAGGAGCCGACCGAGGCGTTCTGGAGGTGGAACATCACCTGGAACAGGGGCGTGCGGCTGTAGTCGCGCTGCGGCGCCAGGTCGTTGACGAGCTTCTCGAAGGGGACGTCCTGGTGGGCGTAGGCGTCGAGGCAGGTGCTGCGCGCGCGGGCCAGCAGGTCGCGGAAGGCGGGGTCGCCGCGGGCGTCGGCGCGCAGGACGAGGGTGTTGACGAAGAAGCCGATGAGGCCCTCCAGCTCGGCGCGGCCGCGGCCGGCGATGGGGGAGCCGACGGCGAAGTCCTCCTGCCCCGTGCAGCGGTGGAGGAGCGCCTGGAAGCCCGCCAGCAGCACCATGAACAGCGAGGCGCTGGCGTCGCGGCCCACGGCGCGCAGCCGCTCGGTCACGCCGGGCGGGACGGAGACGCGGACGTGGCCGCCGCGCGACGACGGCGTCGAGGGGCGCAGCCGGTCGGTGGGGAGGCTGAGGGAAGGCAGGTCGGCGAGCGCCTGGCGCCAGTGGGAGAGCTGCCGGTCGAGGGCGCCGCCGGCCAGGTAGCGCCTCTGCCACGCGGCGTACTCGCGGTACTGCAGCGCGGGCGGCGGCAGCGGCGAGGGCTCGCCCCGGCGGAAGGCGGCGTAGAGCGCCGTCAGCTCGTGCATGAGGTGGCCCATCGACCAGCCGTCGAAGGCGATGTGGTGGAGCGTGAGGGCGAGCAGGTGGTCGTCCGGGGCGAAGCGCACCAGGCGGGGACGCCGTCGTGGACGGCGAAGACGGTGCGCAGGCTCTCGTGGCGGCGCTCCACCTCCGCGAAGGCCTGCCCGAGCGCAGCAGGCTCCAGCGGCCCCTTCAGGCGCAGCGAGAAGCAGATGTTGTAGGTGGGGGCGCCGGGCGCCAACTGGTCGATGAACCAGAGGCGCTCCTGGGCGTGCGAGAGCGGCGGGCGCTCCTCGGCCTCGCCCTGCGGCGCCGTGACGGGCTCCGCGTCCGCCACGCTTCCGACCGCCTCCTTGGGCACCGCCTCGACCAGGCGGGCGAACGCCTCGATGGTGGGCTCGGCGAAGACGTCGCGCACCGAGACGGCGACCCCGAACGCCTCCTGCACGCGCGAGGCGACCTGGGTGGCCAGGAGGGAGTGGCCGCCGAGGGCGAAGAAGTTGTCCTGGACGCCGACGCGGGGGATGCGCAGCACCTCGCTCCAGATGGCGCACAGCCGCTCCTCCGCCGGGGTGCTGGGCGGGTGGTGGCCGGCGCCGGCGTCAAGGCGGGGCGCGGGGAGGGCGCGCCGGTCCACCTTGCCGGTGGGCCCGAGGGGGAGCGCGGGGAGGGCGACGAACGCGGTGGGGACCATGTGGTCGGGCAGCCGCTCGCGCAGGAAGGCACGGCACTCCAGGGCGGCGGGCCCCGGCGGGGCGTGCGGGACGAGGTAGGCGACGAGCTGCTTGCCGGCGGGCCCGTCGCGCGCCACCACGGCCACCTCCTTCAGGCCGGGGTGGGCGGCGAGCGCGCTCTCCACCTCGCCGGTCTCGACGCGGTGGCCGCGCACCTTCACCTGGCCGTCGGTGCGGCCGAGGAACTCCAGGGTGCCGTCGGGGAGCCAGCGCGCCAGGTCGCCGGTGCGGTACATGCGCTCGCCGGGGACGAAGGGGTCGGGCAGGAACCGCTCCGCCGTCATCTCGGGCCGCTCCCAGTAGCCGAGCGCGAGGCCGTCGCCCGCGACGAACAGCTCGCCGGGGATGCCGAGGGGGGCGGGCTCGCCGTGGCGGTCGAGGACGTAGGCGCGGCTGTTGGCGATGGGGCGCCCGATGGGGACGGAGCGGCTGAGGGGCCCGCGCGGGATGCGGTGGCAGCACGAGAACGTCGTGTTCTCGGTGGGCCCGTAGCCGTTGACGAGGGTGGTGCCGGGCAGCCCGTCGAGCGCGCGGCGGACGTGGGGCACCGAGAGCGCGTCGCCGCCCGCCAGCAGTTGCCGCACCCCGGCGAGGGCCGGTAGCGCCTCGTCCACCATGAGGTGGAACAGCGGCGCGGTGAGCCAGAGGACGCTGACCTTCTCGCGCACCAGCAGGTCGGCCAGTTCGCGCGTCGAGGGCGTGCCGGGCGGGGCGATGGCGAGCCGGGCGCCGTTGAGCAGCGCGCCCCACACCTCCAGCGTGCTGGCGTCGAAGGCGGCGGGCGCGAGCTGGAGGAAGACGTCGTCCGGCCCCATCCGGGCGTAGTCGGCGCCCCGCACGAGGCGGACGATGCCGCGGTGGGGCACGGCCACGCCCTTGGGGCGGCCGGTGGAGCCGGAGGTGAACATGATGTAGGCGAGGTCGCCCGCGGCGGCCTCGGAGGGGAGGGGGGCCGCGTCCTGCGCCGCGATGGCGTCGGCCTCCGCGTCGAGGCAGACCGCCCGCGCGCCGGTCGCGGGGAGGCGCTCGAGGAAGCGAGACTCCGTGACGAGGACGGGGAAGCGCGTGTCCTCCGCCATGCCCTGCAGCCGCTCCTTCGGGTACTGGGCGTCCAGCGGGACGTAGGCGCCGTCCGCCTTCAGGATGGCCAGCTCCGCCACGACGAGGCCGACGCCGCGCTCCAGGCAGACGCCGACGCGCACGCCGCGCCGCACCCCTAGGCTGCGCAGGTGGCGGGCCAGCCGGTTGGCGCGCGCTTCCAGGT
>JAIVGU010000240.1 GCA_020201445.1 Halobacteriales archaeon | reverse complement strand
GGCTACGGCAGACGGGCCCGCGCGGTCCACAGGTGCCCTGCCGTGGCGTGCGCTCCCTCGGGCTGGCTGGGCGGCGGGGAGGGCGGCGGGCCTGCGCCGGGGTCCTGCAGGCTGGTGGAGAACGCGACGTGGACCCAGCCGTCGTGCCACAGCACCGCGGGGTAGTCCAGCAGCTCGCGGTCGGCGTCGCAGGCGGCGCCGCGGGGGCAGAAGCGGCCCACCTTGACGGGGAAGGGGCTGACGCGGACGGGCGGCTGCGCGGCGCCGTGGTCGATGACGACGGCCCACGCGTCCCAGCGCTCGCCCGTGGGCGCGTGGAGCGGGTCGACCGCGTTGGGGGAGCCGTAGTAGGCGATGACGGCGCGGCCCGGCCCCGCGGCGGAAATCCACGGCAGGAGCGCCGTTCCTCCGGCGGCCTTGAGCGGTGTGGTCCAGGTGGCGCCCTGGTCCGTGGAGGAGCTGAAGGAGAGGGTGCTGCCGGCGCCGGGCTGGCGCTCCATCCAGGCCGCCACCAGGGAGCCGTCGCCGGCCACGTCGAGCTCGAAGGGCCACAGGCCGCCTACGCCGCCCGGGATGGGGGCGATGGTGCGCTTGCTGAAGGTCAGGCCGTGGTCGTGGCTCACTGCGACGACCGCCGTGGCGGTGCCGTTCCACGGGTCGGCGTTGGGGCCCTCGACCCAGGGGAAGTAGAGCGTGCCGTCGGGGCCGACGCGGGGCTTGGCGATGAACTCGAACGTCGTGGCGCTCTCGTGGAAGACCTGCGGCAGCGGCGTGAAGGTGGCGCCGCCGTCGGTGCTGCGCAGCAGGTGGAGGCCGGCGTCCGTGAACGGCACGGGGTCGACCGGCAGCGGCACCGGCGTGGCGGGGAGGCCCAGGGCGCGGGCATAGGCTAGGTAGACCTCGCCGGCGTCGCGTCCCGCGACGATGTACTGGCGGTCGTTCTCGCGCGGCCGCTCGACGGGGACGAGGTTGGCGCGGCTCCAGGTGTGGCCGCCGTCGCCGCTCACCTGCACCACGAAGCCGTTGGCCTGGCTCGTCACCCAGAAGTCGGTGAGGTAGACGGTGCCGTCGGGCCCCACGTCGACGTCGCTGTCGCAACTGCAGAAGGTGCCGTTGGGGTCGCGCGGCGACGGCGTCCGCAGCGCGCTCCACGCGGCCCCGTCGGGGCTGCCCCACAGGCTCACCTGGCTGTCGAGGACGTTGGGCTGGCTCACCAGCGAGCCCGGCGCGACGAGGAAGAGGCCACCGGGGCCCGCCGCGAAGTTCGGCTCGGCCGCCACCTGCTCCCCGGGGGTGCGGGCGACGTCCTGGAACTGGAGACCGCTCGGCTCGCCCGTGGGCGGGCCCATCGAGCCGGTGCAGCCCGCGAGGAGCAGGAGGAGAACAGCCGCGGCGGCCCAGGAGCGCATGGCGGCGGCAAACCACGCCGGCTCTTGGCGGTTTCGCGAACGGGGGAAGGAGGGGGAGGAGGAGGAAAACGGCATCCTCACTTCTCGACGTAGGTCGCGCTCAGCGCCGTGGCGCCCGCGCCGTTGGTCGCGCGGAACACGACCTGGGTCCCGGCGGGGACGTTGATGCTTTTGGCGTAGGTGCCCCAGTCGGTCCTGGGCAGGACGGTCCAGGCACCGCTGTTCAGCCGGACCTCCACCTTCGCGAGGCTGGATGCGGAGGAGACCGAGGTCTCGACCCACCAGTGGTTGCTCAGGGTCTTGGGCGTGAACGTCGCCGTGAAGCTGGGCGACGGGCTGGGCGCCGGGGCGGTGCTGGGGGCGGGCGCGGTGCCCGCCGGCATCAGCCAGGCGACGGGCGCGGAGGTGGCCGCGTGGCCCGCCGCGTCCTTGGCGGTGAAGACCACCGAGGAGGCCTTGGGGGCGTTGAAGCTGGCCGCCCAGGTGCCCCAGTTGGTCTTCGCCAGGGCGTGCGGCGCGCCGCCGTTGACGGTCGCTGCGACGCTGGCGACGGCCGCGCTCGCGGTGACCTTGACGTCGACCCACCACTCGTTGATGCCGCTCGCCGGGGTGAACGACGCGGTGAAGCCGCTGGAGCTGGGCTGCGCCGTCGGAGCCGGCTGCGTGGTGGCGTTGGTGGTGTTGGCGGGCTGCGTGGTGGTCGTCGGCTGCGGGGCCGGCGTGCCGTACGCGATGGCGAGGTCGGCGCGCACCAGGCCGGCGCCGGTGGCCGTGTCGCGGCCGGCGGGGCCGACGTCCTGCGCGGTGGCCTCGAGGGCCTGCCGCACCTGGGCGTTGCTGTAGCCCGGGTGCGCGCTCCACACCAGCGCCGCGGCGCCGGCGACGTGGGGCGTGCTCAGCGACGTGCCGCCGCCGTAGACGTACTCGTTGTTGGCGCCGAAGCCGGTGGTGTGGACGTTGACGCCCGGCGCGGCCAGGTCGACCTGCGGGCCCTTGCTGGTGAAGCTGCACACGGCGCGGGACTGGTCGACGCAGCCGACGGCGATGACGTTGGTGAACGCCGCGGGGTAGAGGACGCAGTCGCTGCAGCCGCCGTTGCCGGCGGCCGCCACCAGGACGAGCCCCTTGCCCCAGGCGTAGTCGACGGCGCCCTGCACCGCGGTGCTCGGGGACGGGCCGCCCAGCGAGATGGAGACGACCTTCGCCCCGTTGTCGGCGCACCAGCGGATGCCGGTGGCGATGTCGCTGTCGTAGGCCTGGCCCGCGGAGTTGAGGACCTTGACCTCCTTGATGGCGGCGTTGGCGACGCCGGCGATGCCGCGGCCATTGTTGACGAGGGCGGCGGCCACGCCGGCGGTGCGGGTGCCGTGCCCGCCGTCGTCCCAGGGGTCGCTGTCGCGGTTGACGAGGTCGATGCCGCCGGCGTAGTGGCCGGCGAGGTCCTCGTGGGTGTAGCGCACGCCGGTGTCGAGCAGGCAGATGGTGACGGCCGAGCTGCCGAGGGTGGTGCTCCACGCCGCGGGGGCGCCGATGGCCTGCGGGGCGTACTGCTGCGCGAACAGCGGGTCGCTCGGGGTGAAGCCGAGGCTGTGCGAGACGCCGTCGGGCTCCACGGCGCGCACCTCGCCGCGCCCGAGGGCGCTGGCCAGGAAGGCGTTGCCGTGGGCGGCCTGCACGACCGCGAAGCCGAGCGCGTCGTCGACGGCGACGACGTCGGCGCCCTGGTAGGTGCCGTGCGGCCGCACCTCCGCCGGCAGGGCGGTGAAGTGGACGACGAGGCGTTGCGGCAGGTCCGCGGGCTGGGGGGCGGCGGACGCGAGGCCCACGCCCAGGAGGGCGGTGGCGACGAGCAGGCAGGCGGGAAGGAATCGGTTCATGGTCGTGGGGTCGTGGGGGGTCGGTCTTCCGCGGCGCCCCGCGTGGGCGGGGCCTGGCGGACGCTGGCTTCAGCGGGGAACGGAGAAACGGGGGAAGGGGAGAGGAAGGGGTGAGTGCCTACTTCTCGGTGTAGGCCGCGCTCAGCGCCGTCGCCCCCGAGCTGGAGGTGGCGCGGAACACGATCTGCGTCCCGGCGGGGACGCTCAGGCTCTTGGCGTAGGTGCCCCAGTCGGTCTTGGGCAGGACGGTCCAGGCGCCGCCGTTGAGGCGGACCTCCACCTTGGCGATGGGCGCCGAGGTGGACACGCTGGTCTCGACCCACCAGTGATTGGTCAGGGTCTTGGGCGTGAACGTCGCCTTGAAGCTGGGCGTGGTGGTGCTGCTCGGCGCCAGCCAGGTGAAGGCCTGGCTCGTGGCGCTGGCGCCCGCCGCGTCCTTGGCGGTGAAGACGACCGTGGAGCCCTTGGGCACCGAGAAGCTGGCGGCCCAGCTTCCCCAGTTCGTCTTGGCCAGGGCGTGCGGCGCGCCGCCGTTGACCGTGGCGGACACGCCGCTGATGGCGTGGTCGCTCGCGACCTTCGTGTCGACCCACCACTCGTTGACGTTGCCCAGCTTGAACGTCGCGCTGAACGTCGGGGGCGTCACGGTGACGCCCTTGGCCGCGGAGGCCGTGGAGCGGCCGTCGCTCGCCGTCAGGGCCACCGTGTAGGCGCCACCGGCGGCGTAGGTGTGGCTGGCCTGGGGGCCGGTGGCGGTCGCGCCGTCGCCGAACGCCCAACTGTACGTGAGCGCGTTGCCGTCAGGGTCGCTGGAGCCCGAGGCGTCCACGCGGACGGTCAGGCCCGTGGCGGTCGCCGTGAAGCTGGCCACCGGGGGCTGGTTGCGCTCGGCGCGCACGCCGTTGACCCACACCAGGGCGGACGGCTTCTGCGCCGTCTTGTTGGCGAGGCCCCAGTAGCGCTCCGCCATGCCGTAGTAGTTGGCGGTGCTCATGCCGGGCGAGTCCATCCACGAGCGGTAGATGATCGCCTTCACGCCGGTCGCCTTGAGGTCGTCCAGGTGGGCGAACAGCTCGGCGAGGGTGTCGGCCTGCGGCTGCAGCCAGCCCGGCTCCGGGTAGCTGGAGAGCGCGATGTCGGTCAGCATGATGGGCTTGTGGAACAGCGACTGCAGCTTGTCGGCGCCGGCCTTCAGGCCCTCGTAGAGGGTGCCGTACTCCGCCAGGTTCTGGTGGGTGGAGCCGCGCAGGCCCTGGATGCCGGTCATGTCGCTCGCGGCGGCGGTGCGGTCCCAGGTGCCCCAGTACTGGGGGGCCCAGTTGCCCAGCGCCATCACGACCTGCACGCTGGGGTAGCCCGCGTGCAGGAAGTCGGCCTTCTCGGCGAGGTAGCCGTCGAGGGGCTCGTAGGTGCCGACGTTGCCCTTGTTGAACTCGGACTCCAAGAACACCACGACGGGCTTGCCGCCCATCTTGGCGTTCAGGTGGTCGACGAGCTGCTCGGCCAGCTTCTGCCAGCCGGCCTTGTCCTTCTGCGCGTTGTGCAGCGTGGACCAGCAGCCGTTCTCGAGGCAGGACTGGCTGATGTCGTCGCCCCAGTAGTAGAAGTGGATGGCGGGGGTGACGCCGGCGGCCTTCATGGCGGCCAGCTGGGCGTCCGGGCCGCCCCACCCGGAGGTGAGGGTCCAGGGGCCGATCCAGAAGGTGCCGTAGTCGGCCTTGACGCCGGCGTTGGCCTGGGACGCCATGGAGGCGGAGTCCATGCCGAAGCCGACCGGCTCGGCGGCGGACGTGGCGGACATCGCAAGGGGCACGGCCCCCAGCAGAAGCCCGAGGCTTGCGATTGCAGCTAGGATGCGGGTCATGGTTGTTTCCCGGGGAGCACCAAACGTGCCCCATCCGACGTTTGTCC
>JAIVGU010000239.1 GCA_020201445.1 Halobacteriales archaeon | reverse complement strand
TCCCAGAACTGCTCGACCACGAGGCTCTGGGCGGCGGGTCCGTCCACGCTGAAGTCGAACTGGACGTGGTTGTTGGCCTGGCCGCCGACGCGGCCGCACGGGACGGGGTCCTGCACGCAGGGGGTCCCGACGCCTTCGCCGCACTCCTCGGACAGGATGCCGCCCGCGGGGGTGAAGACGTTGGTGGAGCAGACGATGAAGCCCTTGAACTTCAGCGTCTGCAGGTAGGGCTTGGCGAACACGAGCTGGGTGAGCTGGATGCGGGTGACGGGCGGGACGGTGCCGGCCTTCACGTCGACGCTCTGCTGCTGGGCGTCGTAGAGCGGCTTGCTGGCGCGCAGGAAGTAGGTGCCGGGCTTGAGGCCGCCGAGGGTGAAGCCGCCCGCGTCGTCGGTGGTGAGGTTCTTGGCGAAGCCTTGGCCGGTGACCGCGACGGTGGCGCCCTTGAGCGGCCGGATGGCCTGGTCGACCACGACGCCGCGCACGCCCCCCGTGCTGTCGGTCACCGGGACGTCGCCGGGGTCCGGGAGGCCTTTGCCGGGGTCCGTGGGGTCGGCGGCGCAGCCGGCCAGCACCAGGCTGGCGAGGATGGCAAGGGCGAGGGCCTTCATGCGCGCTTGACCGAGGGGGCGCCACATAAAGTTGGTGTTCGGGCAGGGAAGCTTTTGGATTCCCAAGGATGCTGGACTGGATGTCCATTCATCTGCTCCGGCCCGCCGCCAAACCGCGGAAGCCACGGAACACACGGAAGCGCAAATCTTCCGCGGCTTCCGTGGCCTCCGCGGTTCGTGGGGGTTCAGGCTAGACCGACCGTACACTCCACCGGCCCGGGCTTGGCCACGGCGGGCTGCAGGATGCGCACGGCGACCCCGAGGCAGGTGCCGTCGGTGCCGGGGCTGGCGCCGTAGGGCTTGATGGAGGTGCCGGCGTGGCGCCCGCCGTCGCACGCCTGCCCGACCTTGTAGTCGTGGCCGCCGCGCTCCAGGTAGAGGGTGGTGCCGTCGCCGTGCAGCCGGTCGCCCGCCCGCAGGGTGAGGTGGTCGGGGACCCCGTCGGGGCCGAGGTGGGGCGGGACCGCGTCGAGGCCGGCGAGGCAGTTGTCGCCCATCGCCGCGGCCAGCGGGGCGGCGAGGTCGGGGCCGAAGAAGACGGTGCGGGCGCTGCCGGACCACGCCGCGAGCCGCTGCAGGGCGGCGGGGGAGGCGCCGAAGTCGCCGTGGCCGCCCTCCACCAGCAGCAGGCCGGGCGCCTGGCCGGGCACCACAGGGGCGAGGGCGTCGATGGCGGCGAGCGGGCCGGGCATGGCGCGGCTGGCGGCGGCCACCAACTGGAGGCCCCACTCGTGGCTGGTGTCGGTCTCCGAGTAGCGGATGTGGGTGCGGCTGGAGCGCTCGTGCGCGACCGCCACCACGGAGGGGCCGTCCTCGACGGCGCCGAGGTAGCGCACCCGCTGCGCCAGCGTCTCGCCGAGGAGGCGGTCGCCCTCCTGGAGGGTCGGCTCGATGGCGGAGCCCTCGAAGAACTCGTTCCAGGTCGCCACGGCCACCTGGGTGGGCGGGTGGCGGAGCGCGGAGTCCCACGACAGGCCGTAGAAGCTGCGGCCGCCGACCGTGGGCGGGATGCGGAAGCCGTCCGGCCGGTTCACCGTGTCGTCGTAGGAGGGCGCGATGCCGATGACGGAGGCGCGGCCCCGCCCGGCGGCGAAGGCAGTGAGCCAGGTGTTGCGGTCCTCCCACACCTCGAACGTGGGCAGGAACGGCTGCCCCTTGTGGTTGCCCCAGGTGAACGACGGGCTGTAGATGAAGGCGCCGTCGAACACCTCGAGGCCGACGAGCGCCTTGGCGGTCCCGGCGGAGAAGTCGGCGTCGTCGTTGTAGGCGTCGCCGCTCACGAGGTAGAGCGGGCCGAGCTCGCGCTCCAGGTCGGAGCGCAACTGGACCCAGAAGCGGCGGTGCAGCTCCAGGTGCGCCTCGCGCCACGTCGAGGCGGCGGGGGACTCCTGGAAGAAGCCGGGCTTGATGGACTGGGGGTAGTGGCGCAGCACGTCGGCGACGGTGGGGCGCAGGGCGGAGTCGTTGAACCGGCTGCGCAGCTCCTGCGCGGGGAAGAGGTCGAGGACGGCGCGGGCGAGGTCCTCCTGGTCCTCCCTGGCGAAGCCCATGCCGGAGACGTAGGAGTCGTAGAAGTAGACCACGGGGCGCCCGTCGATCCGCAGCGTGGCGGGGTCGGAGAGCAGCGGCTTGAGGTCGAGGACGAACGCCTCGATGGCGGTGCGGGTGCCGTTGTCGAGGCGGTAGGCGGCGTAGGGGACGCGGACGCCGGTCTCGTTGGTGGGGCGGTGGGCGGGCTGGTCGTAGACCTGGTTGAGCTCGATGAGGGGCGCCACGCGCAGCCCCGCCTTGCCCGCCTCCTCCTGGAAGGTGCGGTAGCGGTCGTACTCGCCGCGGTGGTAGCTCACGATGGCGGTGTCGATGCCGGCGCCCACCATCTGCGCCGCGTGGTCGCGCGCCACGCCGCGGGTGTTGGTGTAGTAGCCGATGGCGGGCTGCTGGCTCACGGCGGGCCAGTTGCCGTACGGGATGCCGGGGTCGTGCGCCGGGTTGTGCCACCAGAGGTAGTAGAACGCGGCGACCTTGGGCTCGGGGTGCGCGGGGTGGAACCCGTCCTGGGGCGCGGCGGAGGCGCCGAGGGCGGGGACGAGGCCGACCACCAGCAGCAGCGCGCAGGCGCTGGCGATGGGGGCGAAGTGGCGGCGCACCGGGCGGCCGGGGTCGCTGCGCAGCTCCTTGGCGACGAGCTGCCCGCCTAGCACGCCCAGCCCGATGAGGGTCCCGGCGATGGTGAACTCCAGCGTGCCCTGCCACGCCCGCCAGAAGCCGGGGGCCTCGTCGCGCAGGTTCTGCGCCACCACGTCGACCGGGTCGCCCAGCAGCGGCATCGCCACGTCGGGGGGGAGGAAGGTGAGGAAGTGGAAGCCGCCGAGGGCCACCACGACGGCGAACAGGGCGGGGGTCCAGCGGGTGAGGAAGTGGCCGAAGCGCTGCAGCTCGTGCACCTGGTCCAAGATCAGCAGCGGCGCCACCACCATGACGAGGTACTGCTCGTTGAGGACGCGGTTCCACACGAGCACCGCGATGCCGGCCAGCAGGGTCAGCATGAGGCTGGTGCCGCGGGCGCGCAGCCGGGTGGCGGCCCAGCCGACGAGGAGCAGGCTGGCGCACATCAGGACCAGGCTGGTGACGGAGATGGCGTGCGGCGACAGCAGGCGCAGCGGCCACAGGGTCCACGGGGTGACGCCCTGCGGCAGGCGGGCCAGGTGCATGCCGACGGATTGCTGCCAGAAGCCGGCCGGCTGGGTGAGCAGGAACGGCAGGACGATGGGCGCCGCCGTGGCCAGCCCCGCGGTGACGCAGCGGCGGAACGCCCGCCAGCCGTGCCGGTCGAGCAGGTAGGGGACGATGGGCAGCAGCAGGAGCGCGGGGAAGGGCTTGATGAGGGTGGCGAGGGCGACCAGGGCGCCCGCCTTGCCGGGCTTGCCGTTGCGGTAGGCCAGGATGCCGCCCATGTAGAGCGCCATGAGGGCGGTGTCGGTCATGCCCCAGGCGCACCCCACCAGGAGGAGGAACGGGTTGAACAGGAAGCGGCGCTCGACCTTGCGCACCTCGTCCTCGGGGCTGCCCAGGCGCTTGGCCCACGCCCCGCCCACCGCGGCGAGGGAGAGGGTGGCGAGGACGAGGGGCAGCTTCAGGAGGATGCGCAGGAGGGCGTTGACGAGGAACGCCTGCCCGGCGGGGACGGTGCCGGCGACCGAGCTGCCGTCGAGGCCCAGCAGGACTGCGGGGGCGTAGGTCGCGGCCATCGCCAGCAGCGGCAGGGGCGGGTAGGCGTACCACTGCGTCTCCGAGTCGGCGGGGTTCAGGAAGGCGTAGAAGGGGCGCTGCTGGGCGACGGTGTAGGGGCTGTGGCCGTGCAGGAACTGCCGCACGGCGGTCTGGAAGACGAAGCCATCCCAGTCGTGCTGGAAGAGCGCCGCCAGGAGCAGGCCCAGCAGGAGGGCCAGCAGGTAGTCGCGCCGCCACCAGGCGGGGCGCCGCCAGGGCACCGGGGGCGGGTCGGAGGCGGTCCCAGGGCCGGGCAACGGGAAAAACGACTTGCCCCGTCGCCTTGAAGGTTGTGGGCCGTGCATGGCAGCCCGGCCCCCTGGGGGACCTTGGGCCGGGGGCGCGGGGCCAGGGTGGGCGCCGAGGCTTGTTTTCCCATTCATTTGCAGGTTCTTTGTGGCTGAAAGACGCAGACCCGGCGCCCGCGGCATCTGGGGCGCAACGTCCCACCGCCACCTTGATGGACCCGCCCCGAGTCGGCGCGGCGTGGCCCGCGAGTCCCAGGCGCAGCGGCGCGAGCGGGCCCGGGCCATCGAGCGGGCGCTGGCCAAGGCCTACCCCGAGTCCACCACGGCCCTCGACTACGGCTCCCCGTTCCAGCTCCTCGTCGCCACCGTGCTGTCGGCGCAGACCACCGACGTCGCCGTGAACCAGGTGACGCCGGGCCTGTTCCGGCACTGGCCCACCCCGCAGGCGATGGCCAAGGCCAGCCCGGAGGCCATCGGGGAGGCCATCAACTCCATCGGGCTGTGGCGGGCGAAGGCGAGGAACGTCGCCGGCCTGGCGCGGATGCTGGTGGAGGAGTTCGACGCAGAGGTGCCCAAGAGCATCGAGGAGCTGGTCCGGCTGCCGGGGGTCGGCCGCAAGACCGCCACCGCCGTCCTCGGGCAGGCGTTCCGCATCGCGGCCGGCATCACCGTGGACACCCACATGGTCCGCATCAACAGCCTCCTCAGGCTCACCAAGGGCACCGACCCCGAGCGCATCGCCCGCGACCTGGAGGCGCTGCTGCCGCCGGAGGCGTGGACCTCCTACACCCACCGCGTCATCGACCACGGCCGCCTGGTGTGCGTGGCGCGGCGGCCCCGCTGCGGCGTCTGCCCCCTCAACGCGCTGTGCCCGAGCGCGTTCAATCCCAAGGTCGGCTACAAACGGGAGAACGACGAGCGGGAGCCGGCAAGCGCGAGGGGCTTGAGCTGGCTGCGTTCAGGGGCTGCGCCACAGGTACGTCCAGGGGCTGCGCCACAGGTACGTCCAGGGGCTGCGCCACAGGTACGTCCAGGGGCTGCGCCACAGGTACGTCCAGGGGCTGCGCCACAGGTACGTCC
>JAIVGU010000053.1 GCA_020201445.1 Halobacteriales archaeon | reverse complement strand
GACATGGTCCACCTGGCGCTGCGCCTCGCGGTCAGCCGGATGCTGGCCGAGCGCGGCGGCACGGAGATCCGCTTCCTGGCGCTGGACGAGGTGTTCGGCAGCCTCGACCGCGCCCACCGCGACTTGGTGGTGGGGGCGCTCCAGCAGCTCGGCGGCCTCTACGCGCAGGTCCTCGTCATCAGCCACCTGGAAGGGCTGCGCGAGGAGCTTGGCCAGGCCGTCGTGGTGGGCGAGGACGCGGAGGGGCAGGCGACCCTCTCCCTCCACAACGCCTAACCCCCACCTCCAAGTGCCGCGGCGTGGACGAGCAGCAGGCCGTGGACGCCGCGCGCAAGGCGGGGGCGCACTACGCCGAGGCGCGCCTGGAGCGCCGCGAGGAGAACCGCATCCAGATCGAGGACGGCGAGCTGCGCGGCCTGGTGGCGGGGATGGAGGGCGGCTTCTGCGTCCGCGTCTTGGTGGAGGGGGCCTGGGGCTTCGCGTCGAGCAACGACCTGTCGCCCGCGTCGTGGCGGGATGCCATCGGGCGCAGCGTCGCCCTCGCCCGCGCCAGCGCGCCCCACGTCAAGGCGCCCGTGCGGCTGGCCGACGCGCCGACCCTGAAGGGCCGCGTCGACTGGAAGGCCAAGAAGGACCCGCGCAAGGTCGGCGTGGAGGAGAAGGTGGACCTGCTGCGCCGCATGGAGGCCCAGGTCCGCGCCCTGCCCGAGATCACCAACGTCAGCACGAGCTACTCCGACAGCCTGACCACGAAGCGCTTCGTCAACTCCGACGGCACCGACCTCACCTGGAGCCTGGTGCGCAGCGTGGCGCAGGCCCACTTCACCGCCCGGCGCGGCGGCGAGCTGGCCGGCCGCTCCGCCCGCGTCGGCGGCACCAAGGGCTGGGAGCTGTTCGCGGACGAGGACCCCGTCGCGAAGGCGTTCGAGGCGGCGCGCTCCACCGTGGCGGCGCTCGGCGCCAGGACGGCGAAGGGGGGCCGCCGCACCGTCGTCATCGACCCCGAGCTTGCCGGCGTCTTCGCGCACGAGGCGGTCGGGCACGCCAGCGAGGCGGACCTCATCGCGGCGGGGGAGTCCTGCTTCAAGGGGCGCATGGGGCAGCGGCTCGGCATCGAGGGGCTCACCATCCGCGACGACTCCACCATCCCGGGCGCCTTCGGCAGCTTCCCCTACGACGACAACGGCGTGAAGGGGCGCAGCAAGCCCATCCTGCAGGACGGCGTCCTCACCGGCATCCTGTGCGACCGCGAACACGCGGGGGACCTCGGGGCGGCGCCCAACGGCGCGGCGCGGGCGCAGGACTTCCACAGCAAGCCGCTGGTGCGGATGAGCAACACCCTCATCGAGCCGGGCGACTTCCCCGAGGAGGAGCTGTTCGACGGCGTCGCGGACGGCATCTACTGCAAGGGCTCGCGCGGCGGCCAGGTGGACACGGCGCGCGGCACCTTCCTCTTCAACGCCCAGGAGGCGTACGAAATCCGCGACGGCCACGTCGGGGCGCCGCTGCGCGACGTGAGCCTGACCGGCGACATCCTCACCACGCTGCTCAACATCGACGCGCTCGGCGACGTGCAGCACCTCGGCGACCCGGGCTACTGCGGCAAGGGCCAGTGGGTGCCGGTGTGCGACGGCGGGCCGCTAGTGCGCATCAAGGACTGCCTTGTCGGAGGCTCCGCATGAGCCCCGCCGCCCGGAAGGCCGCGAAGGCGCCTGCGAAGGGGGCCGCCAAGGCAGCCCGCAAGGCAGTGGCGGCGCCACGCTCCCAGGAAGGCGCGACCGGCGACGGGCTTCTCGGCCACGCCGAGCGCTTGGCCGAGCAGGCGGCCCGCCGGAAGCTCCAGGCCGAGGTCTACCTGGAGCGCGGCGTCGACCTGAGCGTGTCGCTGGAGAAGGGCGCCATCTCTGGCTCCTCCGCGAGCCAGGGCATGGGCGGCGCGTGGCGCGTCGTGGCGGGCGGCCGCCTCGGCTTTGCCTACTTCACGCACCTGGACGACGCGCTCAAGGCGCTCGACCAGGCCGTCGCCCAGTCGCGCCACGCCCCAAAGAAAGGCTTCGAGCTGCCCGTCGCAGGCAAGCCGGCCGCCCTCCCGGGGCGCTGGAGCGGCGACGTCGCGGCGCTCGACGTGGACCTCGCGATGCGGATGGCGCAGGACGTCCTCGCGGGAGCCAAGGAGGGGGCGCCCAAGTCGCTCGTCTCCGGCGGCGGGGCCAGCCTGGACGCGGAGTGGCGCGCCATCGCCAGCACGCAGGGGGTCGCCTGCTCCGACCGCGCCACCACGGCAGGCGCCTACGCCGCGCTGGTGCAGGAGGACGGCAAGCGCTCCGTGACGGCGGGGGAGAGCCTGACCCGCCACGACGCGGGGGTGGACGGCCGCGCCGTCGCCCTGGAGGCCGCCGCGACCCTCACGTCGCTGCTGCGGCCCGCCCCGGTCAAGGCGGGTGGCCAGGCGGACGTCGTGTTCCGGCCGGAGGCGGCGGAGGAGCTGGTGACCGGCCTTATCGTCTCGGCCGCCACCGGCGACGAGGCGCGGCGCGGCAAGACGGTGTGGAGCGACAAGCTGGGCGAGGTGGTCGCGGACAAGCGCTTCAGCCTCCTCGACGACTCGCGCGCCAAGGGGGCCGTCGGCGGCGTCCCGTTCGACGACGAAGGCTTGCCGACCGCGCCGCTGCCCATCGTCCAGGCGGGCGTGCTGCGGAACTTCCTCTACGACGCCTGGGACGCGCACGAGCACGGCGCCGCCTCGACCCGCAGCGGGGTGCGCGGCGACTTCAAGTCCCGCGTCGAGACCGGGACGCACCACCTCGTGCTCTCCGGCGCGGGCGCCCGGCCGCTGGGGTCGCTGCTGGAGGGTGTGGACAACGGCTACCTGGTCGACTCGGTGCTGGGGGCCCACACCGCGAACGTCACCACCGGCGACTTCTCCGTGACGGCGCCGGGCGTCTGGCGCATCCGCAAGGGCGAGGTGGTGGGGCCCGTGACCGAGATCGCCCTCGGCGGCAACCTGCCGGAGCTGCTGAAGCGGCTCGACGGCGTGAGCAAGGAGGCGAAGCAGATGGCCGGGGCGCGCGTCCCGCACCTTCTGTTCCGCGGCGTCGACGTGTCGGTGTGATCCGCGTCGCCCATTGGCTCCGTCCTCCCGCCGTGAAAGGAGTTGCGCCAAGAGTGGGAATGTCTTTACCGCGTGGAGGCTCTGCCCCGCAGAGGTCTCCTGATGCGTTTTGCCCCAGCCATCCTTCTCGTCGTCCTGCTGCCTGCCGCCGGCCTGCCGGCGCACGCCGCGAGCGTGTGCATCCCACCCGCCGCCTCGCCTGTCGCGGTCTGCGCTTCGGCGGTGGGGGGGCCCGCCGTGGCCATGAGCGCTGGAGGAATTCATGCCTGCGCGGTCCTCTCGGACCACAACATCACTTGCTGGGGACGCAATTTCTATGGCGAATCCACGCCCTATTCGGGAGGGAACGCGGTCGACGTGAGCGTGGATGGCGGCACCTCGTGTGCCCTCCTCACGACCGCGAACGTCATCTGCACCGGGTCAAACTTCTACGGCCAAGGGAATGGGTACTCGGGAGGCAACGCCGTCGCACTCGACCAGGGCGACGGCCACGCTTGCGCGCTCCTCTCCACCGGCAACATCAGTTGCTGGGGCAGCAACATCTACGGCCAGGCCGCAGGCTACTCGGGCGGGAACGCCATCGCCGTGAGCGCTGGATGGCGCCACACCTGCGCTCTGCTCTCCACGGGGAACGTCCAGTGCTGGGGTGACAACACGGATGGCCAGTCCGCAGGATACGCGGGCGGGAACGCCGTCGCCGTCAGTGCCGGTTGGTATCATTCGTGCGCGCTCCTCTCTACCGGAAACGTCAGCTGCTGGGGATTCAACGTCTATGGGCAGGCCGCTGGCTACACGGGAGGCCTGGCAGTGGAGGTCAGCTCTGGTATCGAGGACACCTGTGCTCTCCTGACCACCGGCAACGTCCAGTGCTGGGGGGCCAACAACCGTGGAGGGGGAACAGGGTACTCAGGAGGAAACGCCGTCTCGGTGAGCATGGGCCAAGAGTTTGGCTGCGCCCTGCTCTCGAACGGGGACGTGAAGTGCTGGGGCGCCAACGACTGGGGCCAGTCCCTGGGTTACCTTCACTGAGGTCCGGCCCGGAACAGCGACGCTGGCGCCAGGCCACAGGGACCTTGGGCCCATCAGAGGGAAACCGCCCAACCATGTGCAAACCGTTATACCCCCGCGCCCCCGGATGGGGAGCGTGGTGCGCATCACCCTCGACGCCGAGACCTTCAAGGCCTTGGCGAGCCCGACGCGCCTCACCGTCCTGCGCTCCCTCGACGAGCGGCGCAAGACCCTCACCGAGATCAGCCGCGACCTCAGCCTCAACAAGGCGACCGTCCACGAGCACCTCCAACTGCTCACGGCGGCCGAGCTGGTGCGCAAGCGCGACGACGAGGGGCGCAAGTGGATCTACTACGAGCTGACCTGGCGCGGCCAGAAGCTCCTCCACCCGCAGGAGACCACCACGTTCAACGTCCTGCTGGGGCTCGGCGTCGCGGCGGCGGGCGGCGGGATGGCGATGCTGGCGCGCGCCCTCTACGTCGCCCTGGAGACGAACGTCCCGCCGCTCACGGGCACCCCCGAGGGGGAGCTGGACAGGATGACAGCGCCCATGGCGGACGCCCCCGAACAGGACTCCCCAGCCCCCGCTTCCTCCACCCAGACCTCCACTTCCACGAGCGGGCCCAGCGCGGGCGCCTCGACGGCGTCGGGCACCCCGACCCACGACGCGGCCCCCGCGGCCGCCCTGGTGGCCAACGACACCGGCACGACAAGCACCTCGCCGCCGGCCGACCACAGCTTCCTCGACGACGGCGGCACCCTCGGCTTGGCGCTGTTGGGCTTCGCCGCCCTGATGGCCCTGCTTGCCTGGCTGCTGCGCCGCCACCTGCGCGCCGACCCCTTCCAGCCTCCGCCCGGGCCGCCTGAATCCTGACCAACCACGGATTGCACGGAGTTGCCTGGGCGCCAATGTGTCAACGCGACTTGTTGTCCGAGAGCCCGCGAGGGCAACTTCCATTCTGCAATCCGTGGAATCCGTGGTTTGGTCGTGTCGCGCTGAACGCAACCGATTCGCAAACCCCTTGAACGGCCCGAGGGTCGATGCCGCATGGCCTTCGAGCTCCAGGTGGTCAGCCACGCCCCGCTGACCGGCGAGACCGACCCCGTC
>JAIVGU010000052.1 GCA_020201445.1 Halobacteriales archaeon | reverse complement strand
GGGCCACATCGTGCCCCGTCGCGCCTGCCGCGCCGTCCCAGGCGACCGTGGCCCCGTGCGCCGTGATGCCGGAGACCAGCGCCTGCGGCGCGGCCGGCGCGCCCGGGCCGAGCACCACCACGACCCTTGCGGAGTTGCCCGCGTCCCCTTGCAGCGTCAGGGTGCGCGCCTCGCCGGACCACGCCGTCGTGAACACGTCCCCGGCCCCCGCGGCGACGTCGCAGGGGATGTAGCTGGTGCCGAACCAGAAGAAGCCGCCCGGCTCCGCCTCCTCGACCTGCACCGTGAGCGTCGCCGCGTGGTCGGGCATCGGCACGGCGACGGCGTGCGCGTAGAGGGGCTGCTCCAGGTCGGAGGCGGCGTCTTGGAGCACGACGGCGCCGTCCAGGCTCACCGTCACGCGCAGGTCCGGGTCCGTCACCGTGTCGGTGCTGCAGCCCTGACTGACGGCGTCCACGAGATTGATGGTGACCCCTGCGGCCGCCTGGGCAGGCAAGGAGGAGGCAAGGGAGGCTGCAAGGAGGGCTGCGACGGCAAGCCAGGGGACCCGCATTGGCGCAGCCAGCGGGGCGCCGCCGATTCAAGGCTTGCGGGCGGACACCGGCGCCTGCCGACAGGGCGCAGGGTGGAAGTTCGCTGGCTGTCAGGCCAGGTCGAGGCGCATCTCGGGGCTGGCCGCGAACCCCAAGCCTTCGTAGAGCGACCGCCCCTCGTCGGAGGCGTGCAGGGCGACGCGCGTGGCCCCATGCGCCCGCGACCACGCGACGGCCTCGCGCACGATGGCGCGCGCCAGCCCCTTCCCGCGCGCGGCGGGCTCGGTGAACATCGAGAGCAGGTAAGGACACCAGGGGCCCGGGTGGCCGGGGCGCGGGTGGACCTCCTGCAGGTAGACGCATCCGCTCGCCACGGGTCCACCCGGGCCCTCCACCACCCAGGCCGCCAGGCGGCCCTCGCGCAGCAGGCGCTCCGCCCACGCGGCGTAGAGCGGCTCCGTCGGGTCCGCCGCGCCGGGCTTGAGCGTCCCCATGTCCTCCCACATGCGGCGCCGATGCAGCACGAGGGTCGGCAGGTCGGCCGCCGTCGCCGGGCGCACAGTGTCGCTGCCGCCAGCCAAGCCGTCCACGGCGGCGCGAGCGGCGCCCCGCGACATAACGGCTCGCACGCCGCTCACAAGTACGCGACCGTGACGGTGATGGTGTAGTCGGTGTCCGCTACACCGTTGGACTCGGCGTGGGCCTTCCAGGTCCCCTCCACGGGGTTGTCCACGCTCATCCGCACAGGGGGAGGCGAGACGAACGGAGTCGCCGTCGCGGCGAAGCTCTCGCTCCCGCCGGGGTCGCGGACCCGCAGGAAGAGATCGTGCGCCGGGGTCGCCCAGTCCAGCTCCAGCGTGAGCGAGCTGGCGTTGGCGCCCACCTCGAAAGGCATCTGGAAGGAGAAGGAGCCGGCGAAGGGGTGGCCTCCCGCCGGCAGGTTCGCGCCAGCCCCAAGGAGGGAGCCCTTGAGGACGGTGACGTCGGTGTGCGGGCCGGAGGGCGCAGGCGGGGTGGCGGGCGTGGCTCCGTTGTCCTGCGCGGGGAGCTTCGGGCCTGCTGCCGAGGGTTCGGCGCCGGGGTCGGAGGCGGGGGCCGGGTGCGGGGCGCTGCATCCTGCAAGCAGGAGGGTGGCGATGGCGATGAGGACCAGGAGGCGGGCCATGGAGAGACCAGCCCGGGGCGGGAATATATGGAGATTAGAGGCGATGTGGAAGCGATGGAGCCTTCGACCCTACGTCACCCAAGCAATTGCTTGGCAATGACCATCCTCTGGATTTCACTCGTTCCTTCGTAGATTTCCGTGACTTTCGCATCCCTCATGAGCCGCTCGACCACGTAGTCCATGGTGTAGCCGTTGCCGCCGTGCACCTGCACCGCCTCGCGGGCCACCCAGGTCGCGGCCTCGCTGGCAAACAGCTTGGCGCGGCTGCCCATCTCCGGCGTGAGGCGGCCGGCGTCCTGCTCCGCCGCGGCCTTGAGGCAGAGCAGCCGCGCCGCCTCGATGCGCACGTCCATGTCGGCGAGCTTCCACTGGATGGCCTGGTTCGCGGCGATGGGCTTGCCGAACTGCACGCGCTCCTTGGCGTACGCGGTCGCCTCGTCGAAGGCGCGCTGGGCAATCCCCACGGCCTGCGCCGCGATGCTGATGCGGCTGCCGTTGAGCGTCTCCATAAGCTGCTTGAAGCCGTCGCCGGGCCGCCCCAGCAGGTTGCTGGCGGGGACGCGCAGGTCCGTGAACGAGAGGCGCGCGGTGTCGCTGCCGCACAGGCCCAGCTTCTCCTCGTGCCCGTCCTTGCCGAATCCCTTCGAGCCGGCCTCGACGGCGAACAGGCTGATGCCCCTATGCCCCGCCTTCGGGTCGGTCTTCGCGGCGACGATGGCGCTGCCCGCGTGGCTGCCGTTGGTGATGAAGACCTTGCTGCCGTTCAGGACGTACTCGTCGCCCTCGCGCACGGCGGTGGTGGCGAGGCTGGCGACGTCGCTGCCGGCGGAGGGCTCGGTGAGCGCGAAGCAGCCCAGCCACTCCCCCGACGCGAGCCGGGGCAGGAAGCGCTCCTTCGCCTCGGGCGACCCCCACCGCACGATGGGCGTGGCCGCGACGCTGGAGTGGACCGCCACGGTGACGCTGGTGGAGGCGCAGGCCCACGCCAGCTCCTCCAGCATCAGGTTGTAGGCGACCTTGCTGATGGGAGAGCCCCCGAACTCGGCGGGGATGGTGGGGCCGAGCATCCCGAGGGCGGCAAGGTCGCGCAGGGACTCGTGCGGGAACAGCCCCTCGCGGTCGAGGCGGGCGGCGCGCTCCTTCACGGAGCCGCGGGCCAGCTCCCGCACCGTCTTCTGGATGAGCGCCTCCTCGTCGCCAAGGGCGAACTGCACGCGGCGGCGACGGCTGGCGGTGATTTGTAGCTTGGCCGGCAAGGGCGAACACAGATTGCACGGATTGCACGGACAAGACCTGGATCCGTGTTCTCCGTGGAATCCGTGATTTGGTTGGTCGGGGGCGAGTTTAGGCGCAAAGCCCGAGCGACAACAAAGCTTATGGCAAAACCCCCCGGATTGGCGGTCGTGAAGCTCCCCGCGGCCGCGCTGTCCCTCCTGGTGCTGCTCCTCCCCACCGCGCAGGCCGGGGCCACCTTGCAGGCCCTCGCCGCCCCGGCGGCGTCGGCGGCGTCCGGGTGCGCGGGCCCGCCGTGCGGCTACATCACCCCCATCGTCGACCTGGAGTTCGCGGACAAGCCCAAGTGCAGCGGCTCGCCCGGCAGCATCGACCTCGCCAAGTGCATCCCGGTGCCGGCGAAGGGCCAGTCGGTGAGCTTCACGGGCACCTTCCGCTACTACTGGAAGCTCAGCGAGGACCTCACCTACCCGCCCGGCCAGGAGCCGGTCGTGGTGAGCTTCTCCGGCGTCTCCACCAACCCCAAGTGGCTCACCTTCAAGATCGAGCCCGCCACCATCACCATCGACGCCGTCGCCCTGGTGTCGCCGCAGAACATGCGCGTCGACCGGAGCAACCCCTCGTCGCCGGTCATCTACTACGACTTCCAGGCGCCCGTCACGGTTACCTTCACCCACAGCGGCGACCCCGACGCCGCCGCGCTGGAGAAGATCGTGGCCAAGGGCGGCATCGCGGACGTCTACGTGAAGGCCAAGAGCAGCGCCAGCGGCGCCTACTTCAAGGAGGGCTTCGGCGTCGAGTCGTTCCGCTTCAACGCGGCGCCCCTGCTGCCGCAGCAGGACGCCAGCAACCGCGCTCCCGGCGGCTTCCTGGCGCCCCTGCTCGGCCTCTGCATCGCCGCCCTCGCCCGGCGCCGCGCCTGACTTCCCAAACCACGGATTCCACGGATTGCACGGAGTGGTTTTTTCGGCGGCTTGCAGCGAACCGCGGATTTCGCGGATGACGCGGATGCAACTGGGCTGTTGGCTCAGAAAGCCCCAATCCGCGCCATCCGCGAAATCCGCGGTTCGTCGTGAGACGCATGCGGACAACCCCGCTCCGTGCAATCCGTGGTTTCGGAGGGGCTGTAGACGCCGCCCGGTGAGGCGGCGCCGTTTTCTACGCCCCTCCCCTCGCCGCGGCCATGCCTGTCACCGGGATCCTCCTGCGCTCCATCGAGGCGCGCCGCTTCAGCGACCCCGTCCCGAACCAGCAGATCCGCATCGACCACAACTCGACGCTGACCCTGGTGGCGCGCGAGGCGGACGACCGCCTGCGCGTCGAGTTCGGCTACACGACGAGCTACGGCCCACTGGGCGTCATCAAGATCGAGGGCAGCCTCCAGTTCACCGACCCCGGCGCGGGCGTGGCGGCCGACGGCTGGGCCACCACCCGCAACCTGCCGCCCGAGATGGCGCAGCAGGTGCACGGCGCTGTGATGGGGCTCGCGGTCCCCGAGGCGGTCGGCCTCGCAAAGGAGCTGCGGCTGCCGCCCCCGATTCCCCTCCCGCAGATCCAGTTCCAGGCCCCCGCCGCGAAGGCGAAGGCGGGCGACAGCTTCGGCAGCCCCGAAGTCGGATGACGGGCCACAAGGGCAGAACACAGATTCGGAATGTCACAGATATTTTTCCGGCGCTGCAAGCCAGGAAAGTCGCCAGTTCATGGCCTCGGCGCAATCGATGGAGGGACGCGCCCAAGCCGCGCCCGCTCGGTAAGGACGCACGCTCACGCCGGCTGCGACCGAAGCCAAGCCCCAAGCCGCCGCCAGTCGGCGAGGTAGCGCTCCCTCCACGCCTGCCGGTAGATGACGGCGGCGGGGTGGAGGCTCACGAAGACCGGGATGCCGTCGGGGCCGGTGAGGAAGGTGCCGGCGAGGGTGGCGAAGTCGGTGGGCACCTGGTCGAGGATGCCGTGCAGGCCGTGCCGCCCCAGCGCGACGATGACCTTGGGCCGCAGGGCCTCGACCTGCTCGACGAGGTAGGGCCGGCACGCCGCCTTCTCCTGCGGCGTCGGGTCGCGGTTGCCGGGCGGGCGGCACTTGACGATGCTGGTGACGAAGCAGTCGGCGCGCGGGATGCCCGCCTCGCGCAGGCCCTGGTCGAGGTTCTTGCCGGCGGCGCCGCAGAACGGGCGGCCGGTCTCGTCCTCGTTGCGGCCGGGAGCCTCGCCCACCAGCAGGATGCGCGCCACGCCCGTGCCCTCGCCCGGCACCGCGCGGGTGCGGGTCGCGCACAGGCCGCACGCCACGCAGGTCCGCACGCGCGCCGCGATGGCCTCCAGCACGGC
>JAIVGU010000238.1 GCA_020201445.1 Halobacteriales archaeon | reverse complement strand
GACGGAGTTGCCAGCGTCGACGAGCCGCTGCAGGACGCCGAGCAGGTGCTTGATGTCGTGGACGTGCAGGCCGGTGGTCGGCTCGTCGAGGATGTAGAGGGTCTTGCCGGTGCCGCGCTTGCTCAGCTCGGTGGCGAGCTTGACGCGCTGCGCCTCGCCGCCGGAGAGCTGCGTCGCTGGCTGGCCGAGGCGGATGTAGCCCAGGCCGACGTCCATGATGGTCTGGAGCTTGTTGCGGATGAGCGGGTGGTTCGTGAAGAACACGAGCGCCTCCTCGACGCTGAGGTCCAGCACCTCGCGGATGTTCTTGCCCTTGAACTTGACCTGGAGCGTCTCCTTGTTGTAGCGGGCGCCCTTGCAGACCTCGCAGGGGACGTAGACGTCGGGCAGGAAGTGCATCTCGATCTTGACCACGCCGTCCCCCTCGCACGCCTCGCAGCGGCCGCCCTTGACGTTGAAGCTGAAGCGGCCGGACTTGTAGCCGCGCGCCTTGGCGTCCGGCGTCATGGCAAAGAGGTCGCGGATGGGCGTCCAGGTGCCGGTGTAGGTCGCCGGGTTGGAGCGCGGGGTGCGGCCGATGGGGGACTGGTCGATGTCGATGACCTTGTCGACGTGGTTGAGGCCGAGGATGCCGCTGTGCTTGCCGGGGCGCTCGCCACCGACGTAGCCGAGCTGCTTGAGGGCGGCCTTGTAGAGCGTCTCGTTGATGAGCGTGGACTTGCCCGAGCCCGAGACGCCGGTGACGGCGACGAACTGGCCGAGCGGGATGTCGACGCTGATCTTCTTGAGGTTGTTCTCCTCGGCGCCGAGGATGCGGAGGATGTTGCCCGAGCCCTCGCGGCGGCTGGGCGGCACGGGGATGGTGAGCTTGCCGGCGAGGTACTGGCCCGTGAGGCTGTCGGCGCTGCGCGCGACCTCGGCGGGAGTGCCGGAGGCCATGAGCTGGCCACCGTGCTCGCCCGCGCCGGGGCCGAGGTCGATGAGCCAGTCCGCCTCCCGCATGGTGTCCTCGTCGTGCTCGACCACCAGAACCGTGTTCTCCAGGTCGCGCAGGCGCCGGAGGGTGGCGAGCAGGCGGTGGTTGTCGCGCTGGTGCAGGCCGATGCTGGGCTCGTCCAGGACGTAGAGCACGCCTTGGAGGCCGGAGCCAATCTGCGAGGCGAGGCGGATGCGCTGCGACTCGCCGCCCGACAGCGTGCCCGAGGCGCGGTCGAGGTTGAGGTAGCTGAGGCCGACGTCGTCCAGGAAGCGCAGGCGCTCGATGATTTCCTTCAGGATTTCCTTGGCGACGTGCGCCTCGCGCTGCGTCAGGTGGCTGGGCAGGTCGCGGAACCAGGCCAGGGAGTCGGACACGGCGAGGCGAGTGGACTCGATAATGCTCTTGCCATTGACGGTGACCGCGAGCACCTCGGGCCGCAGGCGCCAGCCCTTGCAGGTGCCGCACGGGCGCTCGGACATGAACTCGGCGATGCGCTCCTTGGCGCGCTCCGACTCCGACTCCTTGAGCAGGCGCTGCATCCGCACGGCGAGCCCCTCCCAGGTGGAGTCGTTGCCCCAGCGCGTCGGGATGGACTCCGGGGTGCCGAACAGGATGACCTCGCGGTGCGCCTCGGGCAGCGCCCGCCACGGGGCGTCCACGCTGATGCCCAGGACGTCGCAGACATGGGCGATCCAGCGGCCCATCCATGACTTGAAGATGAAGACGTCCGAGTGGAACGCGCCGTTGCGGATGGACTTGGAGCGGTCCTTGATGATCTTGTCCTCGTCCACCTGCATCGAGAAGCCGAGGCCGGAGCAGGTCGGGCAGGCGCCGTGCGGGGCGTTGAACGAGAACATGCGCGGCGTCAGCTCGGGCAGGATGGCGCCGTGGTCGGGGCAGCCGAACGACTCCGAGTAGAGCTGCTCGCCCGCCTTCTCCGTCCACACCGTGACGAGGCCCTCGGCGGCCTTCATCGCGGTCTCCAGGGCGTCGCCGAGGCGGCCGTCGAACTCCGCGTCCTTCTTGACGGTGAGGCGGTCGACCACGATGTCGATGGAGTGCTTATAGGACTTCTCCAGCCTCCACGGGTCGTCGATGGCGCCGAACGTGCCGTCGACGCGGACGCGGCTGTAGCCCTGCGCCTGGAGGTCTTTGAGCAAGCGGACGTACTCGCCCTTGCGGTCGCGGACGATGGGAGCAAGCACCTGGAGCTTCGTGTTCTCCGGCAGGCGCTTGGTCTCCTCGACGATCTGGTCGACCGACATCTTGCCGATGCCGCGGCCGCACTTGGGGCAGTGCGGGGTGCCCACGTGCGCCCACAGCAGGCGCAGGTAGTCGTACACCTCCGTCGTCGTCCCCACGGTGGACCGCGGGTTCTTGCTGGTCGTCTTCTGGTCGATGCTGATGGCCGGGGAGAGGCCCTCGATGTGGTCCACCTCGGGCTTCTTCATCTGGCCCAAGAACTGCCGCGCGTACGCCGACAGCGACTCGACGTAGCGGCGCTGGCCCTCGGCGTAGATGGTGTCGAACGCGAGGCTGGACTTGCCGCTGCCCGAGAGGCCCGTCACGACGACGAGCTTGTTGCGGGGGATGGTGACGTCGATGCCCTTGAGGTTGTGCTCGCGGGCCCCCTTGACGATGATCGACCCGCTCACGCCAGCGCCTCCGGTGCCCGTGAGCGGGTCGCTGACTCCTGTGCACCGAGGCCACAGGACGAGGTGTGCAGGACGATTGCGCCGGCCATGCTGGAAACCCTGGTCTCCCGGGGCGTTTCGACTGACCAAGGGGTGGCCTTTAGGGTTTGGGCCGGGGCCGGGTGAAAGTTTTCTCTGGAGCGTTCACCCAAGCGGTCGGGGCGACCTCCGCTCGGCCGCAAGTGCTGACCGACCATCCGCAGAGGACGCAGAGCCCGCAGAGACCCCACCTCGGCGTCCTCTGCGTTCTCGGCGGGTGGGGGGAGCAGGCTTCCCCAGCGTTCTTGAGCGAAACCCCGCTTGCGCCGCCGTGCCCGCCGCCCCGTTCGCCAGCGCCGCCGGCATGAGGCTCCGGCCCGCCACGCCAGCCGACCTGGAGGCGCTGCTGCCGCTCGTCGCCGACTTCCACGCCCATGAGGGATTGGACACGACGGCGGAGAGCCGCCGCTCCGCCATGGGACGGCTGCTGCGCGAGCCCCAGCGCGGCCGCGTCGTCCTGCTGGAGGACCCCGGCCTGGCGGGCTACGGCGTCGTCGCATTCGGCTACAGCATCGAGTTCGGCGGCGTCTACGCCTTCGTGGACGAGCTCTACGTCCGCCCCGAGCGCCGCGGCAAGGGCCTCGGCACCCGGCTGCTGGACCGCCTGGAGGACGAGGCGCGGCAGGCCGGCTCCACAGCGGTGCATCTGGAAGTGGCCGACGTCAACCCACGGGCGCAACGGCTCTACGAGCGGCGCGGCTACCGGCTGCACGGCCGGCGATTGATGACGCGCCCGCTTGGCTGATTCATCCGTGGGGTGCCCTGGTTGGCTTCCCCCTAGGAATCCACAGATTCCACCGATGCGCCGATTCCATGGGTTGTGCCAGGATCCACACCTAACCATCCACCCAGGACGCCGAGTTCGCTGAGAATGGTGGGTTCGGTGTGCCCGGCGTCCTCGGCGGATGAGGGGCAACGCGGGGCCTCCAGGCGCAACAGGTGATGCGGCTCCGGGCGGCTTATCTGGAACCCTCCTCTCGCGCCGCCATGGACCCGGCCCACGAGGCGCGGCTGCGGGAGGTGCTCGACCTGGCGGCCAGCCGGCAGTGGGCCGCCGTCCGCGCCCGCATCTGGGACTGGGAGCCCGCCGTCCTCGAGGAGCTCATCGAGGCCTCCCCCGCCAAGGACGCAGCACTCCTGTTCCGCTGCCTGCCGCGCTCCACCGAGGCGGAGGTGTTCGGCCGCCTCGAGCCCGCCCGCCAGGAGGCGCTCCTGCAGGGCATGACCGACCAGGAGACGCGGCAGGTGCTGGCGGAGATGGCGCCCGACGACCGCACCGCCCTGCTGGGGGAGCTGCCGGGCGAAGTGACGCGCCGCCTCTTCGAGCTGCTGAGCCCCGACGACCTGCGCGAGGCCCGCCACCTGCTCGGCTACCCCCCCGAGTCGGTGGGCCGCCTGATGACGCCGGACTACGTGGCGCTGCGGCCCGACTGGACCCTCGCCCAGGCTATCGGGCACGTCCGGGCCCGCGGGCGCGACTCCGAGACCATCAGCCGCCTCTACGTCACCGACGACACGGGCCGCCTGCTCGACGACCTGCGGCTGCGGCAGGTCATCCTCGGCGACCCGGGGCAACGCGTCTGGGACCTGATGAACCGCGACTTCCCCGCGCTCTCCGCGTTCGACGACCGCGAGCGGGCGGTGGAGGAGATGAAGCGGCACGGCGTCTTCGCCCTCCCCGTCGTCGACTCCGAGGGCGTCCTGCTCGGCATCGTCACCGCCGACGACGTGCTGGAGGTGGCGGAGGAGGAGGCGACGGAGGACATCCAGAAGCTCGGCGGCCAGGAGGCGCTCGACCTGCCCTACCTGGAGACGCCGTTCGCGACGATGCTGCGCAAGCGCGCCGGCTGGCTCGCCCTGCTGTTCGTGGGCGAGATGCTGACCGCCAGCGCGATGGGCGCCTACCAGGACGAGATCGCCCACGCCGTGGTGCTGGCGCTCTTCATCCCCCTCATCATCTCCAGCGGCGGCAACTCCGGCAGCCAGGCCAGCACCCTCATCGTGCGCGCCCTCAGCCTCGGCCAGGTCCGCCTGCGCGACTGGTGGCGCGTGGTGCGCCGCGAACTGCTGGCCGGCCTCGCCCTCGGCGGCATCCTGGCCGCCATCGGCATCCTGCGCATCCTGCTCTGGCACGGCCTCTTCGGCTCCTACGGCGAGGATGCCGCCCGCCTCGCCATCGCCGTCGGCCTCAGCCTCGTGAGCGTCGTGGCGTGGGGCACCCTGAGCGGGTCGAGCCTCCCGTTCGTCCTGCGCGCCCTCCGGTTCGACCCCGCCAGCGCCTCCGCGCCCCTCGTCGCCACCCTCGTCGACGTCTCCGGGCTGGTGCTCTACTTCACCATCGCGGGATTGGTGCTGGGCGGGCGCCTGGCCTGAGCGCGGCCGGAAAGCGCGTCCCCGTTCACAGGCGCCCGAACCAGCCGGCCAGGCGCTCCGACTCGAAACGCTCCTTGTCACGCAGGCCCTGCGGCGACGCTCCCCAGGGACCTTTCGCCTGTCCCCCGTTGGGAAGCTTCATCTTCCAGAAGCCGTCGGTTCGCACATGGCCCCGGGC
>JAIVGU010000051.1 GCA_020201445.1 Halobacteriales archaeon | reverse complement strand
GGGCCGGACGTATCGGCACTACCGTGGCCATGACGTTGCATGTGGAAGGCATCCGAAACCTCCTGTGGCACAACGCCACGGTTGATTGTCGCACGTCTTCATGCCCCGACAGCAGCCAGACATGGGGTCTCTCGTCCGAGACGGGAGGAACAACTCGCCTTGCGCGGATGTCTTACATCGGACTGGACACCCCAAAGGGGAGCTTGGAAGGCTTGGGAGAAGTCTGGGTCGCCGCCGTGGGCAGCGGGTCCATGGACCTCAACCTGCAAGGGCAAGTGCGGCTCCCGGACGCCAGCTTGCAAGGCACTTGCGGCTCGCAAGACTGCCCAGATCCAGACGGAAAGACCTTGCTGGCCAACGGCAACCTCACACTGCAAGGCTTGGCCGTCGGCTCCGGTCCCCATCGCTTGCGCGCGGCCATGGCCGGCTACACGAGCGCCGTTTTCGATGAGTCTGCGGCCTGGGGCTTGACGGGACCACAAAAAGTCGGCGTTGGGTTGGCCCTCATCGGCGGCTTTGGCCTCCTCGTGAAGTTGATGTTGGGCCTGTTCAGCAGGGTCAGCCGTGAACGGTCGGAACGTCGCCAAGCGATTTTGCAGCTCATCGAGAACCGGCCCGGCGTTAGCTTGGATGAACTGGCCAATCTTACCGGAACTGCGCGTGAGACGGTTCGCTACCATGTGCAAATCCTTGCAACCTCGAATCAGATTGTCCCGCGCCGGGGTGGTCATACGACGCGCTACTTCGAGAACCATGGTCGGTTCTCTGCTCAGGCGCAAGCTGCGTTGACGGCGCTTCAGGATGAAGCCACCCGCCAGTTCCAAGACTACCTCTTGGCCAACCAGGGAGTGCGGCGCTCCAAGGCCGTCCAACACGCGCGCCAGGAGTGGAAGTGGGCTCGCACGGCGACCTATGATCGCCTTGCCCGGCTGATTGAGGCTGGCTTGGTGGTGCGCGATGGCCGCGTTCTTCGCGCCAAAACGGTGTCCGAGATTGCCCAACCGCGTCCTCCCACTCCGCTGGCCACAGAAATCCGCCCGCATGGCGAGGCAGCTTAAGTTAACCAAAGCGGATACACTTTCCTGGGGCCATTTCGTCAATGAGGCGGGCTTCAGAAGTGTTGGTCGTGCGCATCTTCCCTGCGCTGCTTCTTGTCGTCCTTCCGGCCGTCGCCGCTCTCCTGCCGGTCTTGCAAGTTCCCAGCGACTCCTTGGCTTCCCTTTTACTTCTGGGCGTCACTATCCTGCTCGTGCTTGGCCCGGTCGCGCTGGGCGTGAACACGGTGCTGCGCGAGAACAGCCCGTCGAGTGAGGACGACGCGGAGCGAGCTTTGCGGTTGCTGCCGGCGCTCTTGCAGGACGACACCTTGCCCGAGCAGAGTCCGCCGCCGCCTGAGCTGCGCCGACGGAAGGCGTTCTGGCATCACTTGGGCGGGCCGCCTCGCACCGAAGGCGGCTGCTAACAATCATAGAAACGGACTGACCCACACAACTGTTGGGCAGCTTCCCCGAATTTGCGCCTGATTCCCTTGCCTAGCGGTAGCTAGAGCAGGGATTCGGCTCAGTTCCAGGAGAAAAGCCTGTCGAATCAGACTGTTGTGCGAGTCAGACCGCGAAGCGCAGGAAGCTTGCAGGTTTCCTGTGAATGATTCCAGATTTCCAAGTTCTTGCAATGCATACGGGGATTGCTCGCAACGCTGACCCCGAACACGGTGATCCTGATGTCCTACTCACACACCACCAAGCCCCTCCCCTCTCAACCGCGCCACGTCAACGTCCAAGGCCACACCCTTGACACGGGAGTTCACTTCCAACGCTTCTGCAACGTGCGTGGCGTCTACGTCATCCAATGCCTCAACGACCCCTTGTTCTGCCTGGAGACGCCCCATCGCATCCCGGAACTGCGCCTTGGCGGCAAGCCGCAGGAGGACTAGATGACCGAGAAGGCGCGACGGGGCCACAGCGAGGAGCCCGTCAAGCACCTCTACTTCACCGGAGCCGACCGCCGCATCGTGGCCGGCGTGGTCGAGATGATGGGCCGCATCGAGGGCGTCACCGTCAGCCAACTCATGGAACGCTACGTCCGTGAAGGACTGCAACGCGATTCCCGCGCCAGCGCCCTGCTGCGCGTTGCTTCCTCCGTCGTTCAACCCGAAGCCAAGAAGGAATGACCATGAACGCCCGCCCCGCTATCCTCGCCCTACTTCTGGTTGTCAGCTCGCTCACCGTCACGCCCACCGCGCAGGCACAAACCGGCGTGGGCTACGTTGAGGGTTTCGAGGGCCTCCCCCTCGGGGTGCCCCCCAGCTCGTCGTGGTTCAGCAGCTACGACTCCACGAGCGCCAACGGCCCCACAGGCGCCGTCACGGTGGCCGCAACAACGCTCACCGGCAGCCAACGGGCCCTCGCGTTCACACCGGGGACGACCAACAGCTACGCCGCAGTCGTGGGCCAATCGCGTGACTTGGACCTCTGCACCACCAACGCTGGGTTCTCCTTCGACGTTTACCTCCCCGCGATGGCCAGCGGCCAGCAGTTGGAGTTTCTCGTCAAGGGCGGCACCTTCAACCTCGCCACCGGCACCAACGTCCCTGACCGATACGACTGGCGCAGCGTGGGCTTCCAGGTCCGTGGCACCGGCACCGCAGGCTCCACCGTGACCCCGTTCCATGACGGCTTTTTTGGCACGAGCGCCGGCCCCGGTATTCCTCTAGGCACCGTCACCACGCCCGGCCTCTTCCACGTCTCGATCACGAACCAGGTCTGCACCAGCATCCAGACCCGCTTCACCTTCACCTGGGGCAGCCTCGCCACGAGCCTGACCCGCAACCAGGCGCTCACCTCGATCCTGAACAACTTCTACATCCACGCCGACGGCGCCCCCTACGCCACCACCTACGTCGACAACTTGGCGTGGAGCGGACTCAACCACTACACGCACGGACCCAACTACGAGGATTTCAGGAACTACACCCTCGGCACCCGGCCGAGCAAACCCTTCTACCAGTTCACCGAGAACAAGGGCACCGGCCCCGCCTACCCCGGCGTCCTGGACTGCATCGGCTTGGCCAGCGTCAGCGCGCAACTGGCCAGCCGGTGCGCCTACGTCCCACCCGCCACCACGCAGACCTTCCGTAGCCTGAGCGGCGAGTTCTGCCCCGTCCAGCAGGACCCCACCGGCACCGCGCAGTTGCAAAGCAAGCTGGGCTTCGATTTCGCCATCGGCCAAGGTGCTTGGGCAAACAACGGCCAAACCAAAATCCAGCTCCTCGACAACCTAACTGCGCCACGCAACAGCATCACCCTGGAAGGCGTGCGCGTCAGCGACGGCTCGATGGCACCCCACATCCTGATCGTGGCTAACGGCGTGACGGTTGACGATCACACTTACGTCAACGCCTTCAACCAATTCCAGGACCACTTCGGCATCATCTGCAAGAGTGTCCCCGGCGCCTCTGGTAGCCACACGGATTCCGTGGAGTTGCGCTCCGACAGCCACCAGGGCTTCACCTACACCCGCACCATCACCGCCACGGATGCCGTGCAAGGCATCTTCACTGCACCCCTGGTCTACCTCGTTGTCGGGAACCTCGCCTGCAACTCCTGCGGCGGCATCCAAGTTGACAACCTCGACTTCCCCAACAGCCTCGCAGCCAGCGTCTCGGTGAGCCTGCCGGGCCTGGTGGGATTCAGCGCGGACGCCTTCGACCAAAGCGTCATCGTTCGCCGCACAGGCACGGGCGGCCAGGACGTGCAGACCCTCGACCCCGGCAACCTCCACATCAGTGGAACGTTCCATGAAGCCAACTGCAACCGCCTCGGCGGAGTCGCCACGCGCTACGCCGGCGGCAAGGTCAGCACAAGCTTCGTGGACTGCGACACAGGCAACAACGTCAACCAACTCCACATCCGCAACGAGAACCTGGGCCCACCCGACTTCACGGGAACCCCCTGCGAGGGAGAATCGTTTTGCGACACCGACATCAGCGGCCCCTTCGGCGCCAGTGGCGCCTCCGCGCCGCCCAGCAATGCCCGTGACGTGGGCTCCATGGAATCCGCGCCCTGGGACTACTCCTTGGGCAGCGTCGAGAGCGATTGCTTGCTGTGCGTGAAGCACGCCACCCTCGCCTGGGCCTACTCCGAAATTACCATGTCCCCGTCGTCACCCTCACCACCCTGTTCCAGGGCGGAGGCGGGTTCGACAACGCCGTCAGCATCGGGTGTGCCAGGGACCGCATCCTCGTCCTCACCAGTGATGGCCACGCCGTCCTCGCCAACGTCTTCGGCCAGAAATTCAGGACATGGGATGCCCCCGGCCCGGTGCAGCACAGCGCAAGCATGAGCCTGGACGGCGCGTTTGGGAGCATCGGGAGCGCCGGCATCTACCACGTCCTGGACCTCATCAACGGCACCGACACCCTCCAAGCTCCCATCCCGGCCGGGAATCTCTACTACACGGGCCTTGACTTCAACGCCAAAGTCCTCTGGTCCGCAACCAGTCTCACCGCCAACCGCTTCGAGCTGGGAGTTCTCCTCAAGACCCAAGGCATCCCGTTGGGCAGCAACCGCAACCTCACCGGCGGGGGCCTTCTGCCCTGCACCGACGCCCAGGGCCATCCGAGTTCGAGCTGCACCGGCAACGCCGACCCCCTCCCAGACCCCGGCACCGGCACCGGGACTGAGACGCAGACCGGGACCACAACGAGCAGCAGCACCACGCAGACCGGGACCACGACGGGCAGCGGCACCACGACGCAGACCGGCACCACGACGGGGATGGGCACGAACAGCACCAATTCGACCTCCGGCATGAACGGCACCACCGACGGCGAAGGCGGCGGGGGCCTCGTGGACCTCGACAGCCCCCAGACTTTGCCGTGGCTCGTGGTGGTCGCCGTCGCGGTGGCCGGCGGGGCAACGCTGCTGCTGGTTTACGCGCGGAGGCGCACACCATGAAGGCCCTCCTGCTCGTGCTGTTCCTGCCCTTGGCCGAGGCCGCCGTCACCAGCAGCCTCACCCTCACTCCCGCCGTGGCCACCGTGGGGCAGAGCGTCTTTGTGACCTACACCAAGACCGCCAGCCTGAGCGATGGGTTGCAGAATGGCACCGTCACCCTGCGCGTCACCGGCCCCGTCAATGCGACCTTGGCCAGCCGGGCCTACCACTTCACCGCCACCCTCTACGCGGCGCTCTCATGGACCTGGACGCCCCCGGAGCCAGGGAACTACACGCTCACCTTCACCGACCAATCCAATTCAGGCACCGCAAGCAACCAATCCCGCACTTACCACGTCGAGGACGCCGGAGGCGGCGGAGCCGTCGAGACGCACTCCAACGCTTGGCCCGGCTTCCCGCTTGCGGCGGTTCTCGTGGTTGCGGTGGTCGCGCTGCTGTGGCCGACCGAGAACGGCCCCGCCCGCATCGCGCGCATCGCCGTCGCGGTCCTGCTCGTCTTGGCCCTCGCCTTCCTGGTGTGCCGGAGCGTGGCAGCATGAGGCTCCTCCTGATCGTCCTCGCCCTGGTCGTTGCGGCCTGCCCCGGGGATGCCTTGAGCGAGAAGCTGGTGTTTCAGGGCAACCCCGTTGCGCACTACGGCTTCGACGTGGACGACGATCCCACGCACGCCCCCTGCCCCAGCCCCTACGACAGTGAGGAGTGCATCGACTTCCAGCGCACCGAGTTCGCCAACGACTACCTGGGCAAGACCCTCCCCAACGACAAGCACGCCTACCGTGTGCGCTTCTGGATCTTCGCGGGCGCCGACTTCGCGCAATCGAAGTTCCGGTGCATGTTGAGCTTCAAGGACGGCACCGCCACCGTCGAAGCCAAAGGCGACGGCCACCACACCGGCGCCTGGGGCGAATCCGTCCAAGTCGTCTTCGAGGAAAACTCCGTTGGCTGGGACGTGAAGCTTGTCGAGGTGTCAGGCGAGAACTACCAAGAAATCGCTACCGGCAGCGAACCCCGCGACTCTAGCGCGTGGCGACGATACGACTTGCGCGCCAACACGGACACCGGCGACGTGAGCCTCATCAACGACGCCGGCACCGTCATGGCCAGCGCGAAGCTGCTGCACCACCAAGGCAAGGCCATCACGTCGCAATGGTATCGCGGCACCGGCGGCAGTTGGTATACCAGCAACACCTACCTGCGCGCCTCCGGCGATTCTACCGCAGTCTATGACCAGGACCCGCGCCCGCCCATCATCGGGAACCTGACCCAGACGCCCAACCTTGTCGCGCCGGGCCAAGCCGTCAAGGTGAGCGCCGTCATCCGCGACGATTGGGGCCTCGCCACTGCCGTCCTGCACTCCTGGACGAAGGCCAAGGACGCCGACACCTTCACTCCAGCCGCCGACGTGGCGATGCAGAACCTCGGCGCGCAGCACTACGAGGCCACCCTCCCCCCGCACACAGACGGCGTGGTGGTGCGCTACCAAATCGAAGCCACCGCGGTCAGTGGCCTCAAGGCCACCAGCACGACGATTGAATACGAAGTCGGCAGCAGCGACCCGCCCAAGGACCTCGGCGGCGGCTCCGGCTTCGGCGCCACAGGCAACACATTCATGGTCGCCACCATCGGGTTCGCCATCCTCGCCGCCATCGGCGTGGTGGCGGGCTTGTTCATGCAGGGCGTAGACAAGCGCCAAAGCGCCAACTGGGTCGCCGCCGGCCTCATCGCAGGTGCGGCGTGGTTCGGCCTCGCCTTCATCCTGGACGACCTCGCCGCGTTCTTCACCGGGCCCTGGGGCATCCCCCTCGCCATCATCTTCGCCATCATCGCAGGCGTCGTCATCGCCGCGCGCCGCAAACGCGGGGTGAAGGCGTGAGGCTGCACGTCACCGCCAATCAAGCCGAGCTGGCCGCCGGCGTCCTCCTCCTCGTCGTCCTGCTGGGCGGCTTGTTCCTCGCGGCAGGGGCACGCATCCCCGAATTGCACGCCGCCGACCAGGCGCGCGCCGTGCTTGCCGCAATCACGGGCACCGGCGTCATCCTCGGCGCCCTTGCGCTCATCGGCATCGGCGCCCGCCACGCTCGCCCCATGACCATCATCTTCGGCGTCATCTTCGCCCTCATCGGACTCCCCATCGTCGGAATCACCGTGGGCCTACCGGAGCCCTTGGTTCCCCTCGCCGGCCTCTTGAACGCCTTCGTGGGCATCGTCAACGGCATCCTGGACCTCCTCGCCTTGATTGGGAGGGCCACCCCATGAAGGCCAGCCACGCCCTCGCCGCCGGCTCTACCGCCGTCTTGGCGACCCTGTGGGGCATCATCTCGGGCATCATCCCCGAGGTCGCCGGACTCGCGCTCCTGGCCATCTCGAAGCTCGCCACCGTCATCAGCGGCGTCACGGCCGCCGGTCACGCGCACTTGATGAAGGAGGCCCAGGACCCCAGGGACCGCCTCATCTTCGGCACCGTCACGCTGCTAGCCTTCACGGTCTTGGCCATCGCCATCGCCGCGACATGGCAGACCCTCGGCCCCGTCCTGCTCGTCGTGGTCCTGCTCGCCGTCGGCTTGGCCATCTTCAAGATCACCCGCAAGGAGGCGGCCTGATGGAGCGCGAACTGCGCGCCCTGCACGAGTTGGCACGCACCCACGAGTCCCTTCTGCGCGGCACGGGCCCCGCGAGCCTGGGATTCCTCACCGGTGCTGCCTACGTCCTGGCCACCGGCTTCGAGAGGGCCGATTACGCCGACGGATTGCGCCACGCCTTCGAGGCCAGCCGACGCCACGCCTTACGGGGCGCTGAGGCCACCGCCTTCGAGCGCGGCGCCCTCACCGCCATCATGGAACTCTTGTCGAGCTACCGGGGTGCGGCATGAACGGCTTGCTGCTGACCGGACTGGAACTCATCATCGGCGCCGCTCTGGCCTTCGCCCTGCTCTACCACTACCAGAAGACCCGCCGCCACCAAGGCCCCCTCATCGCCGTGGGAACCGTGCTGCTTGGCGCCGGGCTCTACTACCTGCCCCTCGACAAATTGGGCTTCCAATGGACCCAGGCGTTCTTCCCCGACGAGGCCACCAACGGCCTCGTGTGGTTTGCCGCCAGCTCCGCCCTGGTCCTCGCCGGATTGGTGGCCATCCACGCCGGCAAGCGGAGGCGCAAGCGATGAAGACCCGCAAGGGAAGCCACCACGACGCCAAAATGCGCGGCTGGAGACTCAACGGCGGCCTCTGGCCGGACGACCGCGAGCCCCGCACGGCGCCGCTGCCCCGCGCCAAGAAGCCAAAGAAAATCGAGGACATTGCTTTCCATCGCATGGTCGAGTGGATCACGACCGACCTGGAGGGGTTCCTGCCCAACGAAATCAGCGACCTGGGCGTGGTCAGCATGGACGCCTGGGACGACGTGGCGCCCGAGTCCTGCAGCGCAGCACTCGTGGACCTCGACGGCAAGCAGTGGGACACCTTCGACCGGGACGCCTACTATGAGGCCCAGCAGTCCCGGCTCAAGGCCGCCGTCATCCAGGCCCTCCAGAAGAAGGGCGTGCGCGTCGTGCCGACGCGACAAGACGCCTTGCGGCTGTTGGCATCCACCGGCAAGCTCAACGAAGACCATCTCACCGCGTTCGAGAACGAGATTCAGCAAGACGTGAGTGCTGACGACGCCGCAGGCGCCGTCCTGGAAGGCCAGGAGGCTTACTCCATCCTGAGCGACGGCCGCGTGGTCACTGGCCTGAAGCCCGGTGCGCGCTACTTCACCGTAAAGGAGGCCAGCCATGCCGTTTGACTCGGACGCGCAGCGCGAGGGCTTCTTCGCCACCCACCGCTCGGGCAACGAGCCGCAGCCGCGGCGTGTCCCGCTTGCCTCCATCAAGCCTCCCGGCCGTGACTTGAACCTCACCATGAACCCCTTGGCCGACCGCGTGACAGGGTTGGTCAAGGACTACACCGGGAAGGCGACGGTGCCGCGCACCAGCGGCTTCCGGCGGGCATGGACAGAATCCCCGCGCTACGGCGGCGTGATTCTCCGCGTCGAGGACAACAACGGGCAGACGTGGAGCCTCTACGACCAAAGCGACGAGGCCGACGCTGATGGCTGGGAGGCGAACGCCAAGGAATACTGGTCCTGCATCGAAACGCAGGGCTGGAGCCTGGAAAGCGAGCCCGTCTCGTGGCTCCAAGTGGCCAAGACCAACCAGGACGTGACGGATGCGGACCTGAAGGGACTGGCCGACCAAACCGCCCGTGATCTGGACTTTGAGGACGACGCCGAGCCTGAGGCGTTTCTGGCGGACGTGGAGGAAATCCTGCAAGACATGACGCCCGCGCTCAAGGCAAGCGAGTATGACGCGGTGAGGCCTGTAGAGGATAAGTTTGCCGACGCGGGGGGTGGTGAGGCGTGACGTATGCCCACGAGCGGGCGTTCAGGAAGGTGCAGCGTAGCCGCCGCCTGGGCGAAACCCCGCGTGAGGCGCGCGAGTTGAAACCGGAGCAGGCAAAGGCGAGCAGACTCAGCTTGGCGCAACTGCAATACATCAACGCCCACCGCCGTCCGCAAGCGATTCTCTTGGACTTGATGATGAGTCACACCAAGACCATCGAGCCGGGCGACCCCCGCGTGGCGACCTGGATTGCGCACCCTGGGCGCTACGACGTGCAGGACGTGGACACCCCCGGCAGCACCATCCCCTTCATGCACCGCCACAGCAAGGCCAGCTTCCGCCTGGACCCCTTGGCGGGCAACCTCCTGGTCTTCAAGCTCAAAGGCCCCAAGGGCAAGACGCCAAGCGCATGGAAGAAGCGGCGCGAGGAGAACCTAAAGGCCCTCCGCGACCGCCAGGACGCACTCGGCAAGGAACTCGCGGGTCTGCAAGAGCGTCTGGACAGCGAAGTCGATGCAGCCACGCGGCGGCGGCTTCTGCGCGACGAGCGCGAGCTGAAGCTGGCCCTCAAGAACGCTGCAACGCAGCGCCGCGCCTTCGAGAAAGGAGACTTCTTGGTGATGGGCAAGCGCGAGGACCGCAAGCTCCTCATGGATTACGTCAAGGTCCTGGAGACGAGTTTCAAGTGGAAGCCCCGCACCTTCGACGTGCCCGCCGTTCTGGTGGGCCGCACCCGCGAAGCGGGCGTGGGCGGCTTCACGCACGCCGTCAAGAGCGGAGCCTACCGCATCCCCTACATTGCGGTGAACGACCGCATCTATGACCACGATTTCCAGGCGCGCATCCAGTCGCCAGATGGTCGCAAGCGCCGCCTTGCGATGATTCACGAGGCGGTCCACGTCGCCCGCGAGAACGAGGCCGGGCGCACCGTCACGGAAACCCAGCACATCACGGACTACGGCAAGGACCGAGCCAGGGAAGAGAAACACACCATGCTTGAATCGGACTTGCGCGCCGGGTCGCAAAACTTCCGCAAGGGCGAGGCGTATTACGGCTTCATTCCCGACGCGCCAACGGAAGCGGGCGCAGTGGACAACAAGATTACCCTGGGCACGCGGCGGCCGCGCATCGTGCGCGACTTGACGACCATGAACCGCAAGATGCAGCAGAACGCCAAGAAGACGCACATTGACCGCTTGGAGTTCCAGGGCGGCAAGTGGAAGGGCCGCAAGGCGGAGAACGTGGACCGGGTGCTGCGCCAGGGCCGCGACGTGGTTCACATCTACAACGAGCGCGGCACAACCAAGCGCGACATGGCCACTTTCGTCGATAGCCTGGACGGCAAGCGCGGCGACGAAGTATCGGAGTATCAGGAAGGACGCCTGAAACCCATGCGGAAGCGGAGGCGGGCATGAGCTTGTTCGCTATCCTGCTAACTCACGGAGGCCACGCATGACCGACACCGAACTCCAGCGCCGCGAGCCTGCGCCCTTCGAGCGCATCTGGATCGTGGAACCCACCCCCACTAGCCGCCATGTCCTGGGCAGCTTCACCGGCGCTACCGCGGAGGCGGAGGCGAACGAGTGCCTGCGCCAAGTGGCCCGCGGCCTGCAAAGCAGCCGTGACGCTCGCCACGTCTTGGTTCACGCCTGGATGCAGGGAGGCGCGCAATTCCTGTTCCCGCACGAGGTCCGGGCGCTGGACACGGACGATTCGGTGCGCGGCAAGATTGTCCACGTCCTGATGCTGAACCTCCGCGACCCCAGCGTGGTTCTCCTCAGCTCCTTCCCCCGCGAGCGGGTGCGCGAGATGGTGGACGCCCTGGCTGGAAATCCGAACGTGGTGCGCGAGGCCGACAAGCTCAGGGATCTGGCCATGCGTGAGATGAGCAGCCACGACTTGCGCCTTGGGTGGGAGGATGGCTTGATGGAATACTACGCCGAATTGGCAGCCCTCTTGCGTCTGGGCTACCCTGCTGTGGTGGCCGTCGAGAAGGCCAAGGGGGAGGCCACGCAGGAGGCCGGCGAACCCATCCCCGATGCCGCGCAGGAATCCGAGCGGCAGCAATGCCTCTTGGGCATTGAGGCCGCGTGGCACCAGTCCCGTTCCTTCCTGAACGCCTTGGAGGCAAATGCATGAAGACCCGCCGCGCCACCAGGCGCCCCCGCAACCAGAAGAAGCAGACCGCGCAGGAGAAGGCCGCCATGATGGCCCTGCGCGCCAAGGGCATCAGCCCTGGCCGCAGCCAAGCCGCCAAGCAGGCGTGGCAGACGCGCTACGCCAAGCTCCCCGACGTGCCGCGTGGTGAGCTGCGCCGCATCGAGGCCATGCGCGGCGAGCGCGCCATGAGCGCCGATGCGCGGCGCACCGGCGCCGTGGTCCTCAAACCCGGCGACAAGCGCGTGTTCTACTGGACCCGCCGCCCCGGTGGCTACGACGTCGCGGGCATCGACACCGAAGGCGCCCGGCAACCCAAGCCCATCGACGCCGACCGCAACGCCCCGTTTCTGAAGTTCCGCCGCGAGGCCGAACAGCGCCGGCGTCTGCGCGAGAAGGTGAGCCCCCGCCCGGAGCGCCCAGCCGCCTCCTCTTCGCCCGCCGCTCCTTCGCGTGAGGTGCCCTCCGTGGATGCCATGAAGGCGGAGGCGGAGCGCATCCTGGGCAAGCCCACCACTACGAAGGCGCCGCCCAGCAACGCCCGCCTGGAGAAGCTGACGGAAGGCGACCTGAAGCACCTCCTCTACGGGGACCGCAAGCACGCCAAACTGGCTGCTGCCAAGCGGATTGACCCCAAACCGCTTGCCGGGCTCAACTACGACTTAGGCAAGGGCGGCGCCCTCTACAGCCTCGACAAGATGATGGCCGTCTTCCGCCGCGATGCCAAGCCCCTACCGGATGCGGAGCGCGACCGCCTGCAACGCGCCGAAGTTCCCGTCACCACCAGTCTCTTGAGCGGCCTCAAGCGGGAACGCTACGTCGCGGACCTGGACGCCTACCTCAAGGCGGTCCACGGCAACCCCCGCCATGTGCCCATCGGGGGCAGCCTGTTTGACCGCAAGCGCATCGAGAAGATCGCTCACGCCTTCCGCGGGCCCGTCGAGATCGAGGTGGGCAACGACTTACCCATCACCATCAGCAAGGGCAACCTCTCGGTGATGATGGCCCCCGTCATCCCCGGCGAAGACGACGGCGGCGCCTGGGGCAGCTTCGCCTCCGGCCTGCCCGGCGGCAAGCCGAAGCCCGCCATGCCGTCGCCCATGCCCAAGACGGCGCCCCCACCGGCGCCGAAGGTCCCGCCACCCGCTGCGAAGCCCGCGCCTGCCAAGATCCCGCCCGCAGCAAAGCCGACGCCGAAGGCGCCCGCGCCGCAGAAGGCGCCCGCCAAGCCCGCCACCAAGGCGGCATCGGCCGCCAAGGCGGGCAAGACACCCAAGCCCTGACGCTCCCCCTCTCCTCCTGACGCAATGAAGGGATACCCATGAACCTAGCGAACGCTCTGCCCTGCCTGCTGCTCTTGGTCCTGCTCGTGCCGCCCGCCTCGGCGGATGGCGTGGCCGTGCGCGCCCCCCCGTTCACGTTGACGGGCACCTACACCATCCCCCTCCCGCCCGATGCGCGCAACGCCACCCTCACCCTCGACACAGGCCAATCCACCCACGTCGCGGGCCCCGCCGCGGTGGTGAGCATCGCGGGCGTGCCGGACGGGGGCCGGACTTGGAGCCTCACATTCCAGGAC
>JAIVGU010000183.1 GCA_020201445.1 Halobacteriales archaeon | reverse complement strand
TCTTTGCACCAGTCCGACCATTTTGGAACAGTGAACTCACTGAGCCCACTGAGTTTTCTTGTGCCAAGTTTCAGTGGGTTCACTGTTCGGTCGTGTCGTTTCCCGGGTTGCAAGCCTGAGCGACAAGCCGTTTTGCCCTCCTGCACAGGCGGGAGCCGTGGTGCAGGTGCAGAACTGAGGGCAGGATGTCCAAATCGTGTCGGTGGCCGTCGTCCCGTAGAACAAGGGCGTCACCGGCGACAAGCCATCCTTCAACGTCATCTTGGCCACCTACCGCGACTAGCGGCGTGACATGCGAACGCTTAGGTCTAAGCAGCCAGATCTTAGTAGTGGGGACAATGGGATTTGAACCCAAAACGCACTTTCGTAGAGACTATCCAATCTTCGGTTAGGTCTAAATGCTGCCTCTCCTTACTGGATGGTGTGAAGTCGAGCCTTCGGGAAGCGCGTGCAAAACAGCGGCGAGGCGAGCCTCTTACAAAGGCAGACCGGGAGGCTGTCCAAGCTTACCATCAGGGCCGCGACCAGGGCTCCACGCACATCTATTGGGATTCTCTAGAACAGAAGCAGCATTACCAGAGCGGAGGTCCAACGCCTCCGAGATCAGGTCGAGGAGGCCAACAAGCGGCTCGACCGCGAGGCCGAGAACGGCGTCTATTTCCGAGAGAAGGCCCGCCAGTTTGAGCGGCAGCGGGACGAGGCACAGGAAAAGATGCTGAAGCTGGAGGCGGAGCTTGCCGAGCTGCACCCTCCGGCGGAGGCGACCACCACCAAACGCAACTCCAAGGAGCGGAAAGCATGAGCAGCCCCTTCCACCAACCCCTGCAACGCATCCCGACCGGGACGGAACTGACCCGCCTCAAGACCAACGAGGCCCTGCTGCAAGCGTGGCTCCGCGATGCCGCGCTGCGGCTGTCCGATGAATCCATCCGGCAGCGGACCACGCACATCCAGGTCTTCTTGCGCGAGTGGGGCTCCAACCTCGTCACCGACCTAAGCGTGCCAGAACTGCGGAGCTACATCGAGGCCCGCGCCGCCACCTGCAAGAACTTCCGCCGGGGCGGCATGACGCGCGGCAACGGCCTCTTCACGATGCCCGACCGTTGCACGCAAGACCTGAACCTCCAGGGCTGCGGGCTGCGCTGCCCCGGCTACGAGCCCATGACCGCGCCCACGCTGGACACCCACTTGGCCGCGCTGAAGGACTTCTACGACCTCCTAGTGGAGCTGGGCCTGCTGCCCTTCAACCTCCTGGAGCAGGCGAAGAAGGCGTGGCGCAAGAAGAATCGCCACCGAATGAAACGCGAGGCCAGCAAGCGCCACTTGAGCCAGGAGGAAGTCCTGAAGCTCTACCACGGCACCCAGAACTGGGGCCTCAAAATCAGCATCGCCATTGGCTGCAAAGATGGCCCGCGCGCCAGCGAAATCGCCCGCCTGCGCGTTGACCCTCCTTGGATGGACCCGAACCTGACATGGATGCGTGTGCCGCGTGCAGGCGGCAATAATGGCAAGCGCAAGGGGAACGACTACCTCGTGATTGACAACGAGCTGCGCCGCGTCCTGGTCCCCTACCTCGCATGGCGCCGCCAAAAACTGGAGCGCGTCCACGGTGACCCCCAAGCCTACAATGAATTGGTCATCACCCACCGCGGCACCCCCCTCCCCCGCGCACGCGCCTCCGAAGCCATCAACGAAATGCTTGAGCCCGAAGCGGTCAGCTTGGGCTTTCAGAGGCAAGACGCCCCGAGGGGCGAAGCCGTGACGAGCCACTGTCTGCGCCGCTACTTCAGCAACGGCTGCATGAAGAACGGCCTCTACAACACCCGCCTGGAAATCCTGCGCGGCGACAAGCCCAAGAACCGCAACGAAACCGCTTACGGCGACTTCACCGACGCCGACATTCGCTCCTGGTATGAGCAGTTCGCGCCCACCATCGGCTTCTGACACACTCGCCACTGTCCACTTCTGCGGCTTTTTCCTCGGAGTCTTTTGAGCCTGGGAGGGCGTTGGATAGTGTGGCATCGCACTTCCGCCGCCGGGCTCTGACGGATCTTGAGCAACTCGCGCCGC
>JAIVGU010000050.1 GCA_020201445.1 Halobacteriales archaeon | reverse complement strand
ACATCCTGGTGCCCTCCAACCTCTACTACCCGGCCTACAAGCCGACCTACTTCGTCAACGTCCACATCTACCAGGAGCCCGACGCCGTGGTGCAGGGCTCGCAGGGCGAGGCCGCCACCGCCTTCAACCTCGGCAACGCCCTCGACCGCCTCGGCCGTTCCATCCCGTGGGCCACCTTCCAGGGCAAGGTCACGGTCTACAACCAGCCCACCGACGACCCCGGCATGGAGGTCGCGCTGACCCAGGCGAAGGCGGAGGGCGCGGGCAACTACGTCCCCACCGCCCCCATCAAGAACTACGTCAACGCCAACCTGGCGAAGTACGAGGCTGGCCCGCCGGGCTCCTTCAACGCCAAGGTGTTCTACTTCAACCTCGGCGAGCACTACGCCTTCGCCCTGCCCGTCGTGGTGGGCGGCATCGCCAGCTCCAACCCCGACGGCACCCCGTGGGGCGTGCTGGGCAGCCACGCCGACGTCCTGGTGGCCGCCGGCTCCGCGTTCGACTACGTCAGCCTCACCGCGCACGAGGTCGGCCACTTCTTCGGCCTCAACCACCCGCACGACGGCACGGTGCGCGAGGGCGGCGAGTACCGCGACACGGTGGACTTCACCTGGGACGCCACCGCGACCCCTCTCAGCTACCGCATGGTCCCCTACGGCAGCGACCTGCTCGACCGCGACCTGCTGGCCCGCTCGCACACCGCCCTCAACGTCAACGGCGCGCTCAAGCAGCAGCGCATCGCCTACGAGGCCCTCGCCGCGCACGGCCACGCCAAGGTCCCCGAGGCGGTCGCCGTGGAACTGGCCAAGAGCCAGGACGCCATCGCCGAGGCGACCCGGCTCTTCCAGGCGGGCGTATGGGACGACGAGGCGACCCGGCACGACTCCGTGCGCTCCAGCATCGTGGCCCTCGAGGCCGCCGAGCGCGCCGTCGCCGCGGCGGGCGGCTACCGCCTCAAGCCCGTCGTCACGGAGTGGGACGCCACCCTCACCCACGCCGCGCACGGCAACAGCGTCGCGGACGGCGAGGCGGCCGCCAACATCGCCTACGACTACCACCCCATCAAGTTCACCGACCTCGACGAGACGATGGTGGTCAACGTCACCTGGAGCAACGCCCCCGGCAGCCACGGCGACCTCTTCGCCGGCTGGAGCTACGGGCCACCCCCCGCGATGAGCGACGACCTCGGCGTCGGGGTCAAGGGCCCCTACCGCGCCGGCATCCTCGGCGGCATCCCCGGCGTGTGGGACCTGGTGAAGCAGGGCCCCGCCGACGGCGCCGGCCGCGAGGGCTTCACGCTGCCCCTCGACACCCAAGGCGTGCGCGCCCTCGGCGGCACCCTCCACGCAGGGGCCGGCACGAAGGAGCAGGCCGTCAACGCCGCCTACCACGTGAGGGTGACAATCCTCGAGCGCGACTACACCTAGCGGCGAAACGGGTTCGCTTCGCTCACCCGTTTCGCCGCGAGCTAGGTTGGCGGGGGCCCTCCGGGCCCCCGCGCCCCCTCGGAGGAGAGGGCGGTCGCACCGCCAGACGCCCAGGCCAACCCGGCGCGCCCGTCCGCCGGCATGGGTGGCCGCGCGAAGCCCCGCGCCAAGCGTCGAGCGCAGCGAGACGCGCGGCAAGGGAAGGAGCCGGCGTCGCGGCGAGCGACGCCGTTGCGAGCGGCCACCCCATTCCTCCGAGGGGGCGCGGGGGCCCGGAGGGCCCCCGCCACCTTCGCCATCGGCGAAACGCGGTGAGCGCAGCGAACCCGTTTCGCCGAGCGGCACGGCCATCAAGCCCCCCGCGCATGCCCACGCGTGGGGGAGCCCAGGAGCCTTGCCGAGCTGCAGTCGGAGCACCCCCTCGCGCCGCGTAGCCTGCGCGACCCCCGCCCCGGCGAGCAGACCGAGGGCGGCCAGCTCCGCAACTACGTCCGCGACCTGGTGCTGGGCTTCAACGACGGCATCGTCTCCGTCTACGCCCTCGTCGCGGGCCTCGCGGGCGCCGGGTTCGCCGCGCACAGCGTCGCCGTCGCCGGCCTCGCCGCCATCCTCGCCGGCGCCCTGAGCATGGGCCTGGGCGAGTACGTCTCCACCAAGAGCCAGTCGCAGTACTACGCCGCCGAGGCCCGCCGCGAGCGCGAGCACATCCGCCGCTACCCCGACCTGGAGCGCGAGGAGCTGCGCCAGATGCTCGCCGACAAGGCCTACCCCCCTGAGATGCTGGAGGACCTCGTCGACCACCTCGCCTCCAAGGAGGACCGCTTCGTGGACTTCATGATGCGCGAGGAGTTCGGCGTCGGCAAGGAGTCCGACCGCAGCCCCGTCGCCGCCATGCTGCTCATCATGGCCGCCTTCGTCGCCGGCGCCGTCCTCGCCGTCGTCCCCTTCGCCCTCTTCCCCGACGGCCGCACCGGCCTCGCCGTCGCCTCCGCCGCCTCCGTCACGGGCCTCTTCGTGGCCGGCGCCGCCAAGGGCAAGGTGTCCGGCCTCAGCCCGCTGCGCTCCGGCGCCGAGATGGCCCTCCTGGGCGCCGCCGCGGCGCTCGTCACCTACTACGTCGGCCAGCTGGTGGGCGTCTCGGCGGCGTGAGCGGCAGGCGAGTGCGACTTCCGTGCAACCGCCGTGCAGCCGCGTGGCTTGGTGAATCCGGGCACGGGGCGGCGCGACCATATGGGGGGAGTCCTTGCCGGCGCCCGTCATGGAAGGGACGGCGCTGCTGGTGGACGGGGACAACGTGCCGCCGCAGCTGCTTGGCCCCCTGGTGGCGTTCCTGGAGCGCGACGGCCCGGTGACGGAGCGGCGCATCTTCCGCAACTGGCGCAGCAACAAGGACGCCAAGACGTGGGACGAGGCGGCGAAGCGGCACGCCTTCGAGCGCATCGACCGCTACAAGACGACGGAGGGCAAGAACGCGAGCGACGTGGCGGTCGTCGTCACCGCGATGGACCTCTTCCACGGCGGGCTGCGCAGCTTCTGCATCGCGTCGGGCGACACCGACTTCTCGCCGCTCGTCGAGCGCCTGCGCCGCGGCGGGTCCCGCGTCGTGGTGGTCGGCCACAAGGTCGACGGGGGCCTGCTGGCGGAGCTGGCGGACACCTACCTCGACTGGCGCTCCCTGGTCGCCGGGTCCTCCCGCGCCGCCTCTGCCCCGGCCGCGCCCGCGGGTTCCCGCGCCCGCTCGTCCGCCAAGGCCGCGCCCGCGCGCAAGGCGGCCCGCCCCGCCCCGGCGCCCCGGCCCACCGCCAAGGAGCGCGCCCGCCCCGCGACCCGGCAGTCGCAGCCCGCCCGCCCGCCGCCCCGCAAGTCCGCCGCGCGCGGCCCCGGCGACGGCAAGCTCGCGCCGCTGCACGCGCTGCTGCTGGACGCCTACGAGGTGGCGCGCACCGACGGCGAGGTGGACACCCAGGGCTGGCTCGCCGTCGACCGCCTGGGGCAGATCGCCCGCGAGGTGGAGCCCGGCTTCTCGCTCGCCAAGTACGGCCTCGGGTCGCGCGCCAGCCTGACCCGCGTGCTGGAGCGCGCCGGCGACCTGTTCGACGTGCAGGCGATGGGGCGCTCCGGGAACCGCCAGTACCGCGTCCGGCGGCGGTGACCTCGCATGTCAGGGGACGAGGCCGCGCATGTCAGGATTCGGGGCTGCCCCTTCTCGCACGCTTTAGTTCCGCACGCCGGTGTAGGGGCCGTGTTGGGCCTCGTCGACGTGCTGCGGACCGTGGCGGTGCGGGGGACGCCGACGTTCGCCGAGCTGGACGCGACGCTGCTCCTGGACGACCCGGGCGACCTCGCGCTGGACTGCCTCGACGCCTGCGTGGACGACGGCCTGCTCTCGTTCCAGTGGCGCGGCGGCGACCCGGACCTGGGCCGCTTCCGGCTCACCCCGCGCGGCCGGAGGCTCCTGCTGGCGAGCAGCCTGGGCGCCCAGGCCGCCTAGGGGCACGCCGCTGGCGCGGGGTCCCGCGCCGGCTCCGGCTCGGGGAGGTGCGCCCACGCGGCGGCCGCGAAGTAGCGCACGAACGGCGGGTCGCGGCGGGCCTCCACCAACTCGGCGGCGACGAGCCGGTTGAGGTGCCACTTCACGGTGCTCTGCGACAGCCCGAAGCGCGCGACGAGGTCCTGCTGCGCCACGCCGGGATGGGTCCGGACGTGCTGCGCGATGGCGCGGGTGTTGGCGTTGCGCAGCACGGTCAGCAGGCGCCGCCGCGGGCCCTGGTAGAGCGGGCTGCGGCCGTCGAACAGCCGCAGGGCGCGGCCGTCGCGGGTGGCCAGCACGAAGCCGGCGGTCTCCAGGGCGCGCAGGTGGTGCCGCGCCGTGGAGACGCTGACGCCGCACCGCGTTGCCACCTGCGGCAGCGCGATGCCGGGGTGGGCCTGGACGCAGGCGTAGATGGCGGCGCGGTTGGGGTGCCGCAGCAGCCGCTCGCCGTGCACGCGCGCGTAGCCTGCCACCAGCCCCGCAAGCTGGCCCTTCCACGCGAGCCACGCCGCCGCGACGGCGAGCAGGGCGCCCACGCCGGCGGCGGTTGCGAGGGTGGCGGGGAACCGCGTGGCGACGGTGCCGTAGCGGATGGCTGCGAGGTCGCCGGAGCCGGAGAGGGTGGTGGCGTTGAGGTCGTCCGGCCGCTTGCGCAGGTCGAGCGCGAATGTGCCGTCGAGGGCGAGGTCCTGCCCGCCCGGCGAGAACGGCGAGAAGGTGGTGGCGCTGTCGCCGTCGCGCACGAAGAGCGTGCCGCGCGCCTGCGGGACCTTCAGCGTGCCCGTGCCCTCGAGCGCGAGGCCGGGGCCCGTCAGCGACAGCGGGGTGCCGGCCACGCTGGCCTCCAGCCGCGCCCGCGTGGCGTGGACGACGAGGAACTCCTGCGCGAACTCGGTGTGGGTGCCGGGGCCGGCCCAGGTCCCGGTCACGGGCTCGTAGACGTTGCCGGGCACCTCGCGCACCTGCTCGCGCAGCCGGAGCGTCCGCACGGGTTGCCCGGGCGCCTGGTAGGCGAGGTCGCAGCCTGCGAGGTAGAGGCCGAAGGGGCCGTCCGCTGCCAGGGTCCCGTCCGTGAGGCGCGCGTCGTAGCGGCCCGCCTCCAGGGTCCGGGCGAACATGGCGGAGGCGTTGGTGCCCTGGCCGAGCGCGACCAGCGCCCTGACGGGGAAGCCGGTCGCCACCTCCACGGGCGCCTGCAGGGCGTGGACCACGATGGGGCCGGCGCTGCCGTTGGCCAGCCGCGCGTCGGCGTCGAAGAGGAGCATCCGGAACGTGGGCGCGCGGGAGAGCAGCCGCAGCGTGGCGCCGCCGAGGTCGAGCGCGTCCTGCTCCGCCTCCTCCTGCATCACCAGGAGGCCGTCGGGCGTGCCATGGGTCGCCCCCGTGCCGTGGTAGAGGACATGGAGCGCGCCCGCCTCCAGCCCGTCGAGGGCCATCCGGACGAGCCCGGCGTCGCCCTGCACCAGCGCCGCCGCCCCGCTGGCGTGCACGCTGCCACGGCCCGAGAACTCCAGCGGGAAGCGGCCCTCCAGATCCACGGCCCCGGGGGCGGCGCCGACGGGCGCGGGCAGCAGGAGGACGCAGAGCAGGACAGTTGCGGGCAGCGCCGGCCGCATGTCCCAGAGCCTCTCCGCGGCCATCTTAACCTTCGTGGTCGAAGCGTGGCTGCGCCGCAGGAAACCGCGCGCCATCCCTACGCGAGCGCCAGAAAAGACAAGGGGCCACCGCGGCGGTTGCGGCCATGGCCCAGTCCCCTTCCCCCCTCCCCGGCCTGCTCCCGCTGGCCGCCACGCTCCTGCTCCTCGCCCCCGCCGCCGCGCAGCCGTGGCCAGACCACCCGAGCCCCGCCTTCGGGCAGCCGGGCGCCCCGCGCTTCGACGCCTACCCGCTCCCGGCCTCCATGGCGGAGGCCAACAGCGCCGGCGAGCCCAGCATCGGCATCCCGTGGAACAGCAACCACGCGTTCCTCCAGGCCTACACCTCGACCTACCGCGCCGTCTTCACCGACCGCCCGGACGGGGCGCCGGCCGCGGTGGAGTGGAGCGACGCGACGCCGCCCTTCAGCCTCGCCAACGTCGACCCGCTGCTGGTCGCGGACCCGGTCGCGAACCGCCTCTACGCCGGCGGCCTGGCGGGGCCGTGCAGCGTCATGGGCATCAGCGACGACGACGGCAAGACCTGGCTGCCGTCGCGCAACATGTGCACCGGCGCCCAGTTCGACCACCAGTCCCTCGGCGCCGGCCCCTGGCCGCCCGGCCACCCGCTGGCGAGGGAGGGGTCGCGGGCCGTCTACTACTGCGCCCAGCTCGCCCGCGACGCGTGCGCGGCGAGCCCCGACGGCGGCTTCACCTGGCTTCCCCCCGTGCAGGTCCTGGGCGCTTGCGCCGGGCTGCACGGCCACGTCAAGGTCGCCCCCAACGGCTTCGCGGTGGCCCCCAACGGCCGCTGCGGCGACAAGGTCGGCTTCGCGTTCACGGCGGACGGTGGCCTCACCTGGGACTCGCGGGTGATGCCCGACAGCGCGTCCGGCAGCGGCTTCGACCCCTCAGCCGCGTTCTCCAAGGGCGGCTGGCTCTGGCTGGCGCAGGCGGCGGAGAACGGCATCCACGTGGCGCTCTCCAAGGACCAGGGCAAGACCTGGGAGACCCTGGGCGGAGCCACCCCGGGCGCGGCGCCGGCGGCGTGGCTCGACCTCGCGCCGCTCTACGCGGACCCGCTGACCGGCAACCCGCTCAAGTTCGGCAGCTTCCCCGACGTCGCGGCCGGCGACGACGAGCGCGTCGCGGTGACGTTCCTCGCCACCACCGACCCGCGCGGCCACCGCCCGTTCGACAGCTGCACCCCTCTCTCCGACCGCAACGTCTGGCACTACTACCTCGCCCAGTCGCTCGACGCCGGCGCGTCGTGGGCGGTGGAGCGGCTGACCGAC
>JAIVGU010000237.1 GCA_020201445.1 Halobacteriales archaeon | reverse complement strand
CATATAGGGTTCTCCAGTCGGCGCCCCAGCCAACAGACGCGCGGTTAGTCTAGTGGTAGGACTTGACCTTGCCAAGGTCAAAGCATGGGTTCGAATCCCGTACCGCGCACTCCATTTTTTTGCCCCGCCGGAGTGTGTTGCGAGCCTTGGTTTTGGGTGTGCCTAGCGCACGCTGACGACTGCCCGGTGGCGTCAGGCTGACGCACGCCACGACGACGGCACGCACGCTGGGGGCGGCTGTTGGCTGCCGTCGTCGTGCGGAGGCTCAGTCGTCCCGCTTGCGCCGCAGTGCGACGAGCGCCAGCAGCGCAACCGCGAGGAGCGCGACCTCCGGCGTGGGCGACCGCTTGGCGGTGGTCTCGCTGCCGTTCACGTCCAGGACAATCTCCTTCACCTCGCCGGTGGCCAGGTCGACGGTGCCGTGCCACTGGTTGCCGGCGCGGTCGCGCACCAGCAGCTCAAGGCGGGAGACGCCGGCCGGGAGCTGGTTGCCCGCCAGGGTCGCCTCCTTTCCTTCCAGTTGCACCGGGCTGGCGTTCTCCCCGCTGCGCAGGAAGGTGACGTTGGCGAGGCCACTGGCGCCGCGGTCCTGCAGGCGGACGCTGCCCGACTGCAGCGACACCGTGGGGGCCTGGCGGTCGACGCCGAGGTCCCACGTGCCGACGTCCTGCGTGTGGCCGACGGCGTCGGTGGCCTTGAGGTGGACCGAGTAGCTCCCCTCCGGGAGGGCGGGAAGCTGGAGGCTGGCCAGCGGCTGCTGCGCCGTGCTCGCCGTCTCCCCGTTGGGGCCGCGCACGGCCACCTCGACCGTCACGGGCGAGCCGGAGTCGCCCTGCTTGACCGGGATGGGGGTGACGGCGCCGTTGCTCCAGCGCGGGACCTCCACGGCCAGGTTGGGCGCGGTGGCGTCCCAGCCGATGGTCATGGGGCTCCCGAGGCGGATGTTGTCGGCGTCGTCCATGGAGCGCAGCCGGAGCGCCACGAGGTAGCCCTCGGGAACCTGGATGGGCGCGGTCAGGTCCCGCCACAGGCCGACGCCGTTGTAGTCGACTTGGACATGGACGGGGGACCCCTCGTCCTCGGTGGCGTTGGCCTCCACGGTCACGGGGGCGTCCTGCCAGCCGGTGGCGTTGGCCACGACGCGGTCGCCGACCCGCACGGTGGTCGTGAACTCCGGCGCGGTGGCGTCGACCAAGAAGACGATGCGTTCCTCGGTCCGGCCGCCTTTGGTGTCCTCGACCCGAAGCAGGGCCATGTGGGGGCCGTCGGTCAGGTTGGCGGTGGCGTGGACCCGGCCCTCGGCGTCCACCGTGGTGGGGAGCGCGCTGCCGTCGACTTCCCAGCGGGCGCCTTCCTGCGTCACGGGGGCCGCCGAGGCGATGAGGGCGACGAGGGGGACGTTGGGGCCGGCCACCCAGGAGCCATCGTGGGGTGCCACGTCCCACACCTCGGGCGGCGTCGAGGCCGTGATGTCCGCCGGCCACGCGTCGTAGAGCATCTGCATGTCGAACGCCTCGGTGGCGTTGGCCGTCCAGATGACGTGGAGCTGGCCGTCCGCCACCAGGGCCTGCGGGAGGAACAGGATGCCGTCGTAGGGGCTGCCGAGGACAATCTCGGGGCGGAGCCAGAAGCCGTCGTCGCGGTGGGCCTGCCACATGTGGAACTGGCCGATGGTCCCGGTGACCCAGGAGACGATCCAGTCCTTCCCGTTGGAGTTGAGGATGGGCCACGACTGCGAGAGGCGCTGGGTGTGCGACACGTTCACGGCCGCGGTCCAGTCGGTGCCCCCGGCGGGCCGCTCAAGGATGAAGACGTCGCGCACGCCGTTGTAGACCACGCCGACCGTGCCGTCCTCCTGGACGTCGATGGTGGGGCGGGCGCGGTAGTCAAGCGGCGTCGCGGCGAGCGTCCTGGGGCCGTCCACGACGCCTTCGGGGGCGACCGCGGCGTAGTCCAGGACGCGGGTGGTGGAGAGCTGGTTGGAGACGCTGCCGGTCCAGACCACGTGGGCGACGCCGTTGCTGTCGATTGCGGGGTCCGGGTAGCGGCCGATGCGCAGGGGGTCGGAGAGGACGAAGGGCGTCCCCCAGGCGCCGCCTTGCCACCAGCGGGCGTAGACCTTGGAGAGGCTGGTGGTCGCGTCCTCCTCGCTCCACACGGCGAAGAGACGGTTGCCGCGGCCCACGATCTCGGCGCCGCTGGTGAACTCCCCCATGGTGCTGAGGCGGGTCGCGGACGTGCACGGGAAGGGGCGCAGCAGGCAGTGGGCGAACTCCAGGGGCTCGCCGGGATCCTGCCCGACGCCCTGCACCCAGGCGATGTGCACCTCGTCCCCCGCGACGGCGACGCGGGCCATCGTTGCGTTCTCCGGCGGGTCGGCCACCATCTGGGGCGGCGACCACTCGCCGGTGGCCGGGTCGAGCGTGCGGTGGTAGACATTGTAGCAGCCCTTGGCGGGCGCGCCGGGGCAGCCCACCCAGGCGAAGTGGAGGATGCCGTCGGGGCCCTGCGCCAGGCCGCCGTACGCGGCGTGCATGGGGCTCGTGAAGGCGACCGGCTCCTTGGGCAGGGGCAGGACGGGGGCGGGGGGACCGTTCGGGCCCTGCGGGTGCCCGTTGTCGCCGTGGGCGCTCACCGGCAGCACGGCGGGCGTGAAGGCCAGCAGGGCCACCACGAGCAGCGTGGCAGTGGAGCGGGCGCGACCGCGGCGGCCGCGGCGCCAGAGGGCGACGGCCAAGGCGACGACGGCGACCGCGGCGCCGCCCGCCAGGGCCCAGACGCCCCACGACGTGCCGCTCTCCATGGCGTTCGCCAGGAGGGTCTGCTCGTAGATGGCGCCGGAGGCGCGGGAGTTGAGGAACGTGATGGTGAGCTTCCACAGCTCGTTGGTCCCCTCCTGCGCGGCGCGGGCGACCCACCAGGCGCCGTCGAGGCGGGCGGAGGCCAGCACGGCCCCGGCCGGGTCGCGCGGCCCCTTGAAGGAGCTGTCCAGGAGGCCAATGCTCCCCTCCAGGTCCTCCAGGGTGGCGTTCGGGCGGGTCGTGACGTAGATGCGGATGTGGCGCGCCAGGTCGTGGAAGGGGCCATGGCTGGCGATCTGCCAGCCCTTGCCGACGCCCCCGCGCGCCTGGATGTCCGCCTCCAGGGCCTGCGTGTCGACGAGGGGCTCGCCGGCGTCGGCGGTGAGGCCGTCGAGGACCACGCTGGCGGCGGTGGCATACACGAGGGCCTTGACCGCGGGCAGGAGGATGGTGTAGCGCTGCGTTGGGTAGGACACGTCCTCGCGGCGCAGCGAGCCGCCGCCCAGGAACCGGCCGGCGAGGGTGAGGTCGGACTCCCCCTGCACGATCAGCTCGGCGGCCGCGGCCAGGCGCGCCGCGGTGGCGGCGCCCACCTGGGGCTCGGTCGCGTTGGCCAGCCGGGAAAGGGCGCCCTCCAGGGTGGTGTGCGCCTGCTTGCCGACGTTGAAGACCGACTGCATGAACGCGTCGGGCGGGCTGGGGCTCGCCTGGGCGGCCTCCCAGAACTGGTCCTGCTGGCGGTTGGCGGTCCACTCCGCGATGAGGCCGAGGGCGGAGAGGTAGGCGTGGGCCGCGATGGCCTGCGGGATGGACTTGGCCTCCGGCTTCCCGGCGGTCTGGTGGGCGTCCTGGACGGCGGCCTCCAGGACCTGGGAGGCGGCACCGCTGAGCGCGGGGTCAGGGGCCGCGGGCAGGGCGTGCGCGGGCACTGCCAGCAGGAGGGCGAACGTGGCGAAGAGGACTGTGCGCATGGTGTTCACTTTCGGTCCGCCGTCGCCGCAGCCGCCAGCAAAAGGCCACGCTGGCGGCTTGCGGGCCACCAGGGGCAAGGCGGACCGCGCGGCTGATGCCAGCATCAGTGTAAAGCCCCTCCGGGTGATTTTCCGAAAATCCGCAACGCCCTCTTCGTTCTCAACAGGAGGGGAACACGCAAAAAACGAGAGGGGAGAGAAGGGAAAGGGGAAAAGGAACCTCAGGGGTCTCCCGCTTAGATGAGCGGGGAGGGCTTCTTGCCGCCCGGCGCGCCGCTGCCCGTCAGGGGGCAGGGGCCGAAGCCGTTCTGGCCGGCGCCGGTCGAGTCATCGCTGTAGAAGCCGCGCAGGGCCACCGTGGCGGGGCCGGTGCCGACGTCACCGGGCTGGGCGCCACCGTAGTGGAGCGACAGCGCAGCCTGGAAGCCGGCAGGGCTGCCGAGGTCCAGGATGAGCTTCCAGTCGTGGGTCTGGGCCTGCAGGTTGACCGGGGCCAGGGGGTTGCTGAAGTCGATGTAGTCGATGCGCCAGCAGACCGCCATGTAGGTGCTGCCCGACAGGTTGTTGACGACCGCCTCGTTCTTGATGATGTCGAACGTCTGCGAGGCGCCGCCGGCGGTGAAGTCCTGCACCGTGTTGGTGTAGTTGGCCGAGCTGCGGGTGGCGCAGAAGATCTGGTCGTTCTTCAGGGCGAGGGTGTCGAAGGGGGTGCCGGCGAGGTACTTGCCCTTCTGGTCGGTGTAGTCGTGGCCGAAGGTGGCGCCGCCGTTGGCGCACGCCGCCGCGATCAGCAGCATGTTGTTGGTCGGGATCGCCAGGCAGCCGGGGCTGCTGGAGGCGAAGGTCTGCTGGGTGCAGAGGCTGATCTGGGTCGACGAGTCGGCCTGGGCGCTGCGCCAGTTGACACCGCTGAAGACGAGCCACAGCGAGTGGTCGTCACCGGGGGTGGAGACCGGGGAGCCAGGGATGGGGCAGTCGACGCCGACGTCGATGCCGCCGCTGGCCGGGAGCCAGCCGCCGACGGCGGCCAGGGGCGGGACCAGGTTGCTGATGCCCACGCCGGGGCCGTTCAGGTTGGTGCCCATGTTCTGGTCGACCTCCCAGGTCTCGGCCAGGGGCTGGATGCCACGCAGGCCCAGCAGCAGGGCGGTGCACGGGTTGTTCTGGTCAGCCGGGTCAGCGATGCCGACGCCGTCCTTGAAGTCGAAGTACGACGCGGTGACGTACTCGAAGGTGATCGAGTAGTTCCCTGGGGGCGCAGCAAAGGCGGGGACAGCCAAGCTGGCAATCAGAAGGGTCGCTGCAAAGGGTAGCGTTCGCATAGAGCGCCTCGACTCATCGAGTCAAGGCAAGAACACGATTCGTGGTAAGAACCTCGGCAGAGCGCAATCTGCCAAGCTACACGACCCACGGGTTGGAATTGTCCAAAATTACACCCCGAGGCTGCCACGACCCCGCGCCGATTTGCCAACTCGCTGACATCATTTTCCCCCTTGGAATGGTGATTTACCACGGCTGCTTCCCAGTGCCAGTCCCACGGCCATCCAAGCCGCAAGCATGGCAAGGGCTTCTGTACGCGCTCCTGCATCCAATTC
>JAIVGU010000182.1 GCA_020201445.1 Halobacteriales archaeon | reverse complement strand
CTCTTGACCAACCCTGTAGGTCTCAAGGGTGGTCAGAGCCCAGGGGTCCCAGCACACCTTAGGGTACACCTCAGGGGTACCCTTCCCTCCTGGAAAACCCCAACCTACCTGCCCCCCTTCACGGGTAGAAGCCCCATTACCCAGCTGCCCCCGCAGGCCCAGTCCGTTTGCAACACGACTACAACCCCCGGCGGCGTCACAGCCTTGTTGCCGTGGAATCCATTTGCGCCGAAAAGTGCGGCCGAGCGCCTTACCGGCGCAGGATACACCGTAGACGAACGGGACACCGTGGTCCGGCTCGACGGATTCCCAGAATGCGAGGGGGGCGCGCCACTTCCCGTCGTCCTCAGCAGCGAACACAGGCTAATTCTAGCCTACTACTGCCAGAACACGCCACCGGGCTGGGATGGAACTACTGTCCGCGTCCAGGGTTACGATACGGATGGGCAACCGATTGGAGTCGTTGATTTCCAGTGGCCGTACCACCACATGTTCGGTCCGCCAAACGAGGAGGCAATTTTCGGGCACCCACTGGCCAGCCGCGGCATCCACCCCTATGGCGTGTTCGAGGTCAAGGACAGCTCATGGATTCGGGCACTGGAACGCATGAACAGCGTTCACCGAGCGCACAAGCCTGAGGCCTTCAAAGGGCTGCGGCACCTCATTCTGACCTTCCACGACTCGGTGTTCGAATGCGTCGCGCGCGGCTACGACATCACCACCACCGCCGGCTCGCTGGAGGCGTTGGTTCCCACGTTGGCCGGCAAGCTCACGGAGAAACCACCCTGGCCGCCCCGCAACCCTTGGGTCAAACCCTACTAGCGGACAGCCTGAGGTTCCCTAGTCTGTATCCGTGGCGGCCAGAACGGCGGCTGTGCCGTTGTCGTGGCGGAATGCGGCCAGACCAAGGTCCCAGGCCACGTCCTCAAACCACGATGGCGCCCAGAATTCCAACCACGAACACTGCTTGGCCGCTGCGATGACCTGGTCAAACGAACCGCCGACGCTCCCCACCATCGCGGACATCGAGCGCCATGCAAGTAGACGGCCCCAGGCGCCCTGGTTCGCGCCGGCGTAGGCCCCTCCGTTGGACGCCGCAAGGAAGAGTTGGAGGAAGGCCTGGGGCGGCTCAATCAGGGCCGCTCGAACTTCGTTCTCAGCCGCATCCCCGAGGCATGCCAACCCCAAGGCCTTCAGCACAGCCTGGGAAGGCATGACGGGCGGCCGGCTTGGCTCAAACCTGAACAGGCAGGCCTCAATCTTGCCGTTGCTCCGGCGGCGCCAGGCGTCAACGGGGGCGGCCATGTCGATGAGGCGTTGTTGGTCCGCCAGGCCTCGCACCTGGAGCCCTGCATGTGGGGCTGGCCCCCGCCAGGCCGATTCCTTGAGAGCCGGCGGGCGCTCGGGCCAAATCCAGCCGTATTCGTGGTTCGCAATCGCGGACAGGCGCGGCTCCAGTGCGAGTCGATGAACGGGGAGGGCGGAAAGGGGATGGCCTTCGGCCCGGCGGGC
>JAIVGU010000181.1 GCA_020201445.1 Halobacteriales archaeon | reverse complement strand
CCGCATCGCCAAGCTCATCCGCTTCCGCATCACGGTGGGAGGCGAGATGCTGGACACCTTGCGCGGCGACGGGATCATCGTCTCCACGGCCACCGGCAGCACCGGCTACGCCATGAGCGTGGGAGGGCCCCTCGTGCATCCCCTGGTGCATGGGACCGTCCTGGCGCCCATTGCCCCGTTCCGCCTGTCGGCGCGGCCTTGGGTGGTGCCCTCGGACGCCGTCGTCGAGCTGACGCTGGAGGACCGCGACTCGCAGTCGGGCACCGGGCAGGCGCGCGTTGTCGTGGATGGCCAGCACGGCTTCGAGGTCTCCCCCGGGCAGACGGTCCGCATCGCGCCGTCCCCGCGCAAGGCGCGCTTCATCCGCCTCGGCTCCGGCTACTACGAACGTGTGCGGTCCAAGTTGACGCGGTGACGCATGGGAACCACGAATTCCACGAATCGCACGAACCCCGTCTTCGTGTCATTCGTGCGATTCGTGGTTTGTTCGGGGGGCGCGTAGTTGGGCCTCTACTCGCGCAAACCCAATCAGCCAAGGTACCGCGAGGTCCGGCTGCGCGAAGGCTACCTCGACCTGCCACAGGAGGAGTGGACCGACGACGAGTTCGACCACTGGTTCGACGGCCTGAGCGAGCCCGAGCAGTGGGCGCACTGGGAACAGTGGAGCCGGGAGACCTATGACCATCCCACCGTGAAGGCGGTCCATCGCTCCGTGCTGGAGCTGGGGGCGGAGGCCGCGAAGGCAAGCTACCCGCAGGAGTTCGGCTGCTTCCTGCGCCTGGAGAAGGGCACCATCACCGAACTCGTCCTCGTGCCCGGCACCATCCAAGGCGACCGCCACACGTTCCTCATGGTGAACAACCTGCCCGTCGACCGCACCATCAAGGGGACCTTGCACAGCCACCCGAGCCCGCACCCCTACCCGAGCGAGGCGGACTTCGCGCTCTTCGAGAAGCACGGCACCATCCACATCATCTACGGCCACCCCTACGGTCCCGAAGACTGGCGCGCCTACGACCACACCGGCACCCCCACCCACCTCGACGTCGTGGAGGGATGACGTGGCAACGCTCGACCCCACCCTGTTCGCGGCGGCCGCCTTCGCCCCCGTTGCCATCTGGGTGCTGTGGCGCGCCCAGACCTGGTCGGTGGAGGCCCTCCGCCTTAGCCTCCTGTGGATGGCGCGCGCCCGGGGCCTGCGCTGGCTCTACGCGGTCGTCAGCTGGTTCGGCACGCTGGTCCACGAGGTCAGCCACGCCAGTGTCCTCCTGCTCGGCGGCCACGGCATCTCCCAGTTCCGCGCCGGCGTCGAGCGCGGCCATGTCACCCCGAGCCGGGTCAAGACCCGCGGCATCGGCATGCTCTCCTTCCTGGTGGCCGCCCTTGCCCCCCTCTTCGTCCCGCCGCTGCTGGTGCTCGTCGCCCTGCTCCTGCTCGTCGACCGCGGCCTTGTCACCTTCCCCGCCGCCGCGCCCGGCCTGCCCCAAGCCCTGGATGCCCTCAAGGAACTCTTGGTT
>JAIVGU010000236.1 GCA_020201445.1 Halobacteriales archaeon | reverse complement strand
CAGCCGAACAGGTAGGCGGGGAACGGCCCGAACGCCTCGCGCAGGTAGACGTACTGGCCACCCGCCTTGGAGTACATCCCCGACAGCTCGGCGACGGTGAGCGCGCCCACGGCGGTGAGGATGGCCGCAGCGACGAAGACCGCCATGACGAGCGGCGGCGACGGCAGTTGGTTGAGCATGTCCGCGGGCAGGAGCAGGATGCCGGAGCCGATCATCGAGCCGACGATGATGGTGGTCGCCGTGGTGAGGCCGAGCGTGCGGCGCGGGGCGGCCGCCTCGTCGCTCATGCGGGCCCCTGCACGGTGGCCAGGGCGTCCCTGGCGGCGGCGCGGCGCTGGGCGAGGTAGAACGGGATGCCGGCGAGGATGGCGCCCAGGGCGATGAGGCCGTACGCCCACTCGGCGCCGCTCAGGATGGTGGCGACCACGAAGAGGGCGGCGAGCAGGAACAGGATGGGCACCAGCGGGTAGAGCGGGGTGCGGAAGGGGCGCTCGGCGGCGGCGTGGGTGCGGCGCATCCGCAGGTGGGCGATGGAGGTGGGGACGTAGAACAGCCAGATGCCGAACACCACCATCGTGACGAGCTGGACGTAGAGGCCGGTCATGACGAGCAGGCTGGACCAGATGGCGAGGTAGAGCATCGCCTTGCCCGGGACGCCCTTCTTCGTCAGCGTCCCCATCGAGCGCAGCAGCGCGCCGTCCTGCGCCATGGCGTAGAAGATGCGCGGGCTGGTGAGGATGTAGGCGTTGACGGTGCCGAACACGGACACCAGCGCGACCACGGCGATGAAGGAGGCGCCGCCGGTGCCGACGGCGTTCTTCGCGGCCTCGATGGCGATGCGGCTGCTCGGGTTGCCGCCGATGCCGACCCCCTGCTCCGCGGGGACGACCCAGAAATAGGCGAGCGTGAGCAGGATGTAGATGAGCGCGGTGACGAGCGGGCCGACCAGCAGGGCGATGGGGAGGTTGCGCTTGGGGTTGCGGATTTCCGACGCCACGAAGGTCGCCTGCGGCCAGCCGTCGTAGGCGAAGAGCGTCAGCGCGAGGGCGCCCGCGAAGCCGGCGACGATGCCCAGGCCGGTCGCGGAGTCCGGGATGGCCGACACGAACGCCTGCGGGTGGCGCTGGCCCACGAAGAACAGCAGGACGACGAGGGCGCTCAGGCCGACGTACTTGCCGACGACCGTGACGTTGCTGATGAGGCCGCCGAAGCGCGCCCCCAGGTAGTTGATGCCGGTGAGCAGCCAGATGAGCCCGATGGCGACGTAGGCGTTGCCCCACGCGGGCAGCGTCAGGAAGCCGAGCTGCGCCTTGTGGCCGGGCAGCGTCACGAAGAAGCCGAGGAAGTTGGCGAACGCCACCGCGACCCCCGCGATGATGCCCGACATGATGATCCAGAACATCCCCCAGCCGAAGAGGTAGCTCCAGAACGGGCCGAGCCCCTCGCGCAGGAAGTGGTACTGGCCGCCGGCGCGCGGGAACATCGCCGCCATCTCGGCGAAGGTGAGGGCGCCCATCGCGGTGAAGAAGGCGCCGGCCACCCACGCCAAGACGACGAGCCAGGGCGAGGCGACCTTGACCAGCATCGCCCCGGGCAGGATGAGGATGCCCGAGCCGATCATCGAGCCCACGATGATGGTGATGGCCTCGAAGAGCCGCAGGTTGGTCTTGAGCTGGACCACGCCCATTGGGCCCGCCCAAGACCCCGGCGGGATAAAGGGTTCGCGCGAACGGGCTTGACTGGCCGCCGCCCCCTGATGAAACGGTGAGCCCACCGGACGCATTGACCCAACAAACCGTCTCGTGGGTTCAGTGGGTTCACTGTTCGGTGCTGGTCAGGCGTCCACGTCGAGCGTGAACCCGAAGCGGGTCATGTCGAACAGCAGCGGCGCCACGATGTCCAGCGTCGTCTGGAAGCCGGCCTGGAGGGCCTGCTCGCTCCCAGCGCTTGCCACCATCGTGTCGTAGGTGTCCACCTTGTGCCACCACGGGTAGGAGCCGAGGTAGCCGCTGATGCCGGGGCGGGGCATGGTGGAGCCGTCGGGCAGGATGTACTGGTCCCAGTCGCTCCAGAAGTAGGCGGTGGGAATCTTGGCGTCGAGGAAGGTCTGGCCGTCGGAGGAGCCGCCCAGCGTCTTGCGGAACTCCAGGTGGTCGGTGGGCATCTTCGCGTCGCTGGCCAGGCCCATGATGCGGTCCTTCAGCGAGGGGGAGTCCTGCCAGACGATGAGGTGCGCCGGGTGCGGCCAGGTGATGCCGACCATGTCGAGGTCAATCATGCCGTCCACCGTGCCGTTGAGGGCGAACGTGCCCGCCTCGACCTCGCCGAGGAAGTGGCGCGAGCCGACGAGGCCCAGCTCCTCCTGGTCGAACTCGATGAACAGGATGGTGCGCTCGGTCGGCACCTTGGCGAACGCCTGCGCCAACTCGAACACCATCGCCGTGCCGGAGCCGTCGTCGTAGGTGCCGTAGACGGCGCCCTCGGTGACGTCGTAGTGCGCGCCCACCACGATGAAGTGCGTGCGGTCCGCGCCCCACTTGACGCCGATGACGTTCTGCCCCTTGTAGCTGAGGGGGGTGCCGCTGACGGGGACGCCCGTCGCGTCGGAGCCGAACTCCTCGCGCAGCACCTCCAAGCCCGCGGCCTTGAAGCGGCCGGCGAGGTCGTCGCGGGCGGCCAGGTGGGTGGGCGAGCCGCTCTGGCGGTACGGGTAGGCCTGGCTGAACGCCTTCAGGTCGTCCAGGGTCTTGCGGGCGTCCACCTTGGGCGCCGCGGCGGCGAGGCACGGCTTGAGGTCGGCCCCCACGCAGGCGGCCACGGGCCCCGTCGAGGTCGTGGTCTGCGCGGCCTGCATGCAGCCTGAGAGGCCGAGCAGGGCGAACGCGAGGAGGGCGAGGAGTCCCTTCATGGCGAAGCGACGAAGGGGTCCCGCAATGAACCTTGTGGACCCCAAGTTTGAGCAGGCCGGGCAGCGGACCCGTCCACCGTCACTTGAAGTGGTCCGCGTTGATCTTCGTGTACTGCTCCTCGCCCGCCGGGACCTCGTCGTCGGGGAAGATGGCGTTGACGGGGCAGGCGGACTCGCAGGCGCCGCAGTCGATGCACTCGTCCGGGTTGATGAACAGGTGCTGCGCCTCCGCGAAGCCGGGCGCGTCCTTCTTGGGGTGGATGCAGTCCACGGGGCAGACGTCGACGCAGCTGGTGTCCTTGGTGCCGATGCACTTGGAGGTGATGACGCGGGTCATGCAGCTTCCTTCGGGCGGGCACCCGGTGCGTCTTACTTAACGGTTCGTGGTTTCCCCCGGGAAGCATCGGGGCGGACAGGTTCGGGCCCTGCACCCACGACAAGCTCCTTGCCTGCGAGCGCGTTGTGGCACGGGCCATGTCCCTCGACCGCAGCGGGTGGGTCATCGCCGACGGCCGCGGCCGGTTCCTGGCGGAGGGGGAGGGCTGGGTGCTCGACCCCCTCCAGGCGGCGGTGTTCCACGAGATGTGGGCCGCCGTGGAGCGCGCCGGCGGCGCCGGTGGCCTCATCCTGCCCTGGGTGACGGCGGTGCAGGTGGGCGCGCGGCTCGACGCCGTGGCGCCAGAAGCCTAGTCCCCGCCCAGCGTCTGCAAGCCCAGTGCGGGGGCGGCGCTTCCGCTTTCGGGCGTGTCAGGTGTTCGGTCTCCCCCAAGACACGGGCCAAACCGCAGGTCGTGGACGCGTAACCATCCGGCAACCCTTTGCCGACGCCCCGGCTCCTGCGCCCCATGGCAGAGGACATGGTGCACGAGGCCACCTACGCGCAGCCGCCCGAGGTCGTCTGGAAGGTCATCGCGACCAAGCCCGGGCTGGACGCCTGGATGATGCAGAACGACTTCGGGGAGGCCAAGGTCGGCCACCGCTTCACCTTCACCGACAGGCCGCGCCCGTTCTGGGACGGCCAGTGCCCCTGCGAGGTCGTCGAGTGCGACCCGCCGCGCCGCTTCGCCCTGCTGTGGAACACCCGTGACAAGCACCCCAGCAAGGTCTCCTTCACCCTGACGCGCACGCCCCAGGGCGGCACCCACCTGCTGTTCCGCCACGAGGGCCTCACCGGCTTCATGGGCCTGCTGATGCGCAAGGGGATGGACAAGGGCTGGGGCACCATGGTCCGGCACAGCATCCCCTTCGTCGCCGAGCGCATGGCGGCAGGCGGGCCCCTGCCGCCGAAGGCCGAGGTTAAGGAGCGCTTCAAGCAGATGCAGGCAAAGGCGCGCTAGTGCCCCGCGCGGTGCGGACGCGCAAGGCCGACCCGCGCGACGCCGTGTTCAAGGCGCTCGCCGACCCGACGCGGCGCGCCATCCTCGTCGCCCTCGGCGGCGGGGAACGGCGCGTGGCCGACGTCGCGGCGCGCTTCCCGGTGAGCCGGCCCGCCGTCAGCAAGCACCTCGCCATCCTGAAGCGCGCCGGACTGGTGGAGATGCGGAAACAGGGGCGCGACAACCTTTACCGCATCGTGCCGGCGACGCTGCGCGCGGCGGCGGGCTACGTGCAGGACGTGGAGGGGTTCTGGGAAGAACGAATCTCCTTGCTCTCCAACCATCTCACCCCGACGAACCGCGGATACTCCCTCTTTGGTGAGAATCACTAACACTTCGGGTGGGGGAGGTTTTCGGAACCGGGCAGAGGGGGGTTCCGAAGTGTTTGGGCCACACCCTTCTGGGTTTGTGGCTCTGGAAGAGCCAGATGCCATAACCACGGATAAGGGTGTCGACCTGAAGACAGGTCGGTAAATCGCGCTTGGCGCGGGTGCGAATTGCTCCCGCGATTCGATGGTGTCTTGTGAGTCTCAAGCGAAGAGACTTGCCCAGACGGTTGGACTCGGCCAACCACGCCCGGCCGAAGCTCGGCACATCGGTCCTGGGCGGTCCTGACGCTTGTCTGGACCCAGCCCTTTCCATCTTCCCAGGCTGCGCTGAGCGGCCACCCGGTCTCAACCGGGACGCCGCTTGAAGCGCCGCTCGCGCATGGTGCGGTCACGCCTGGGCACCTCAGACTCCGTGGGCTCAGCTTCACGTTCATGGGTCTCCGGCTGCCCCCTCTTCGGCGGGGATGGCTTTGCCGCCCGGTCGGGGGCGGGGGGTGCCAGTCGCCAAAGAGCCGGCTCTGCCTCTCTTCGTATGGGGCTTGGCTCGCAAGCCGACTCGGGGCCGCCTTGGTGGAGAATCCCCTCCGACGCAGCGTCGGCGGGGTTTCCCATCCAAGGCGTTGCCCAGGCTTGCAGGCCAACCCCGAAGAAGAGGGGCCGGCTCTTGGCGACGCCAGCGCCCCCCGCCGGGGCAATGGTTCACCCCCGGAGCAGCTTTGCTTGATGGGGAGTGAGCCTTGCCCCGAGTTGGAGCCGTGTTGCGCAGCCTTGCGTCGCTGGAAAGCCATGGCGTTGACAACGGTGGGGCAGGGAAAGCTATGCTC
>JAIVGU010000049.1 GCA_020201445.1 Halobacteriales archaeon | reverse complement strand
GACCTGGACCGCCGCGACGCCCTACCCGTCCGCCGCCTCGACGTTCGACGCGCGCTTCGAGAACGTGAAGGGCAACCCCAACTGGGTACAGGCCAACGTCTACGCCTCCCCCAACTGGGGCCTGCAGGGGGTGTCGTTCCGCGTCGACGGCGGCGCCTGGAAGCCGCTGGCGCGCCAAGCCTACGGCGACTGGACCGCCAACCCCGGCACCGCCATCGCCGACGGCAGCCTCGTGCAGTTCCGCGCCGAGGCCGGCTCCACGCTGCTCTCCGGCTCCTACCGCTGGCCCACCGCGACCCCCGTGTCCGCGTGGCCCGTCGCCGGCCGCTCCTACGCCACCTACGACGTGAGCGGGTGGGGCGGCTCCCCGGCCGGGGACACCTACGACGACTACGACGGCACGGTGACCTTCCGCTACACCAGCGCGGGCGCCTGGCAGGCGACCTGCGACCTGACGCGGCACCGCCACGACGAGTACACGACGCCCGTCGACACCTACACCACCGTCCACGAGGCCAGTGCGATTGCGCCGCCCCTGTGGCCCACCAACGTCACGGTCGGGCAGCAGGTGGAGGGCAGCGGCGTGGGCGACTGCGACCTGACCTACCTCCACGTCGACGTTGTAAAGGAGGACCTCTACGCCACCAAGCAGTCCGGCACGGCCGTCACCGTCGCCACGTGGCGCGGCTACCTGGACGACTGCGGCTGCCACTACTACTCGGCCGACTGGGCGCGCCACCAGGGCCTGCTCCTCGAAGGCAGCTTCGGCGGCATGGGCGGCAGCCACGGCGCGAGCCTGCTCGACACCGACGCGCCCATCCGGTAGGGCCCTCGCCTGACCACCGTGGTTCAGCCAGTGGTCGGTTGGGTCACCCCCAAATACCGGCTGCCATGTGGCGTGGCCGTGCCCGGCGACCGCTCTCCCTTCCGCACCTCCGAGCTGAGCGACGAGGAGGTCGGGCGCAGCTACCACAACGCGCACGACCTGCGCGAGATGTACACCCGCGAGAACACGGAGCGCCGCCGCGTCGGCGGCCACACCCTGCGCCGCTACCTCACGACCGCGCAGGACAAGGCCCTTACGGCGAAGATGGTCAAGCTGCGCGACGAGTACGCGGTCGCCAACAACGACGACATCGTCCTGGTGTTCGCGCAGGGCCTCATCGCGGAGGGCCGGGAGGCAGAGCTCGACCCCAAGCTGGCCGAGGCCGCCAAGAAGGCGACCATCGCGCGCCGGCCGACCACCTAAACCACAAATTTCACGAATTCCACAAACCGCCTCCGTAGACTTTGTGAAATTTGTGGAATTTGTGGTTCAGTTAGGGAGTCAACCAATCATCTTGCGGTAGACGCGCCAGTTGACGAACCCGAACACGATGGCGCCCACCGCGCTGGCGATGAGGACGAGGCCAATCTTCTCCCACGGGTAGCTCGCCACCATGGCGCCGCCCTCGTTGACGCCGATCATCAGTTGCCGCAGCGACTCGATGAGGAAGTTGACCGGGTTGATGTCGACGACGCTGCGCAGCCACTCCTTGTCGATGAGCTCCTTGGCCTGGAAGGCGCTGCTGAGGAACATCAGGACGAAGAACAGCGGGAACGCCGACTGGGTCGCCTGGTCGCTCTTGGTCTTGAGGGCGAGGGCCATCACGCCCAGCCCAGCGATGCAGGCGCTGAACACGGTGGCGAGGACAATCATCACCAAGGCGCCGACGACGCCGGTCTTGACGCTGGCGCCGAAGGCGATGGCGATGAGCAGGACCAGGGTGCCCTGGAGCGCGACGCGGGTCATCTCGGCGAACATGCGGGCCGTCATCACGATGGCGGGGCGCGCGGGGGTGGTGCGCAGCTTGTCGAAGTAGCCGGTGCGCAGGTCGACGATGAGCGCGGCGCTGGAGTTGGCCATGCCGACGAAGATGGTGAACAGCAGCACGGCGGGGACGATGAAGGACTCGTACTCGACGCCGGGGTAGGCGGCCTGGAAGGCGGGCTGCTTGGCGATGCTGGAGAACAGGTTGCCGAACAGCAGGAGCTGGATGATGGGCATGACGATGCCGAACACCAGGACGACCGGGATGCGGGGGAACTGGCGCAGGTTGCGCATGTACATCAGGCCGAAGGTGCGGAGGGCGCTCATGCCAACCCCCCCGTGCCGCGGGCTCCGCCCTGCGCCGTGGCCGCTGCGGCGTTCATGGCGCCACCTCCACGAGGGGCTCGACTTTCTCGTCCGTGATCTTCACGTTGGCGTCGCGCTTGCGGCGCTTGCCCTTCTTCGCCTCGCCGTTCAGGTCGTCCTTGGGCTTGTCGTCGCCGGAGAGCTTGGCGCCGGTGTACTTCAGGAACACGTCCTCCAGCGTCGGGGTCTGCACCTTGGTCTCGCGCACCTGGACGCCGAGGTCGGTGACGATGCGGAGCGCCGGGACGAGGCTGCGGGCGCCGTCCTTGACGCGGATGTCGAGGTGGACGTCCTCCAGCCGGATGTTGCCGGGGTGGAAGGCGCGCTGGAGGGAGGACCACTGCGCGGCCGTCATGGGCTCGGCGAGGGTGATGCGCACGGTGTCGGCGCCCACGCCGCGCTTGAGGTTCGTGGGGGTGTCGATGGCGGCGATGCGGCCCTTCGACATGATGGCGATGCGGTCGCACAGCGCGTCCGCCTCGTCCATGTAGTGCGTCGACATCAGGATGGTGATGCGCTCCTGGTCGCGCAGGCGGCGCAGGACGGTCCACAGGTCGGAGCGCGACTTCGGGTCCAGCCCGGTGCTGGGCTCGTCGAGGAACAGCACCTCGGGGGTGTGGATGAGGGAGACGGCGAGGTCGAGGCGGCGCTGCATCCCGCCGGAGAAGCGGGTGACGCGGCGGTCCTTGTGCGGCGTCAGGTCGAAGGTCTCCAGCAGGCGGGCGGCCTTCTCCTTCGCCTCCCTGCCCGACATGCCGTAGAGCTTGGCGTGCAGCAGCAGCATCTCCTCGGCGGTGGCGAGGTCGTCCATGCCGACCTCCTGCATGGCGAAGCCGATGCGGCGCTTGACCTCCTTGCCCTGCTTCTCCACGTCGAAGCCCAGGACGCGGGCGTGGCCGCCGCTGGCGCTGTGCAGGGTGCCGAGGATGCGCATCGAGGTGGTCTTGCCGGCGCCGTTGGGGCCGAGGAAGCCGAAGATCTCGCCGCGGCGCACGGTGAAGCTGATGCCCTTGACGGCGGCGGTGCCGTCGGGGTAGGTCTTCTGCAGGTCCTCGACCTCGATGACGGGCGCGGAATCGGGCACGGGCGCGGCCACCTGGGCCCGGCGTTTAGGCTTGCCCTCTGGAGGGTGGCTTGTTCACCCGTCAATCGACGGGGCAAGCAATAACCCTCCGAGAACCATCCTCCACGCGTGGCGTTCGACACGCAGCGGGTGCGCGCCGACTTCCCCATCCTCGGCCGCCGCATCCGCACGCTCGACGGGCAGGAGCGCCCGCTGGTCTACCTCGACCACGGCGCCAGCACCCACGCCCCCCGCCCCGTCCTCGCCGCCGTGACCGGGCTGCTGGAGAGCCAGTACGCCAACATCCACCGCGGCAACCACACCCTCAGCCAGGAGTCGTCGGAGCTGTTCGACGGCGCCCTCGCGACCTTCCAGCGCTTCGTGCGCGCCGAGCCCGACACCACCGTCACCGTCCTGGGCCAGAACACCACGGCCGCCCTCGACGTCGCCGCGCACGTGATGGCGGGCCAGCCCGGCGCCACCCTCGCGACGCTGCTGGAGCACCACAGCAACGACCTGCCCCACCGCGCCCGCGGGCCGGTCCTGCACGCCGAGGTCGACGCCGAGGCGCGCATCGTGCTGGAGGACGTCGCGGCCAAGCTCGCCTCCACCAAGGTCAAGCTCCTCGCCGTCACCGGCGCCAGCAACGTCACCGGCACCCTGCCGCCGCTCGGGAAGCTGGCCCGCCTCGCGCACGACCACGGCGCCCGCATCCTCGTCGACGCGGCGCAGCTCTACGCGCACGCCCCCATCGACCGCAAGCCCGAGGGGCACCCCGAGCACCTGGACTTCCTCGCCGCTGCCGGCCACAAGGCGTACGCCCCGCTCGGCTCCGGCTTCCTGATGGGGCCCAAGGACCTCCTGGACGCGGCGCCCCCGTACCTCCCCGGCGGCGGCACCGTCGAGTGGGTCACGCCGGAGTCCGCCCTGTTCACGAAGGGCCCCGACCGCCACATGGGGGGCACCCCCAACATCGCCGGCGCCGTCGCCTTCGCCGCCGCCACGCGCTACCTCGAGGGCCTCGGCATGGAGAACGTCCGCGAGCACGAGACGCGGCTCACCCGCCACGGCCTCGCCCGCTTCGGCGAGCTGGAGGAGGCGCGCGGCGTGACGCTGTTCGGCCCCCGCCGCGCCACCGAGAAGGTGGGCGTCTTCACCTTCCTGGTCCCCGGCGTCCGGCACGAGCTGGTCTCCGCCGTCCTCGACCACGAGCACGCCATCGCCACCCGCAACGGCTGCTTCTGCGCCCACCCGCTCCTGCACCGCCTGCTCGGCCTCAAGGACACCACGCAGTGGACCGACGCCCTCGCGCGCGGCGAGGAGGTCGACCTGCCCGGCGCCACCCGCGCCAGCCTCGGCCTCTACAACACGGCCGAGGACATCGACGCGCTCGCCGAGGGCATCGAGCAGGTTGCGCGCGGCACGTGGAAAGGCTCGTACGCGACGGCTGGCGGGCAGTGCACGCCCAACGGGGAGCCGATGATGCAGCCCCCCCGAGCCTAGACATTGGGCAGGATTGCCGCTTGGCAATGGGTGAACCCACAGCCCCCCTTGAACAAGGCAAACCCGGTTCCCGCATCCACTTGTGAGAACGGGGTGAATTCGCCACCATTGGAGAAGGAACAGGTGTATGTTGCGCCCGGCCCTTGCTGGACGCCCCCGATCACGGGGGGGTCGGCAAGGGGGAATGGGGCGGCAAACGAGAACTGGAAGCGCGATGCGCCTGCCGTCTTCGTGCACTGCGAATAGACCGATGACAGGGTGACGAGCGGAAGACCGGTGGCCAACCCTGGGGTGTAGCCGCTCTCCGCCAAACGGCGGACGAAGTAGGGGGCAGCATCCGGCGGCACCCTGTCTTGCCTCTGCACGCTGAACCTCAGGAAGGATTGGTCCTTGTCCGAGACTTGAACAATCCAATTGTGCTCCACGGAGACAAAGGCCGCCTCCGTCGTGGCCGAGACGCGGTCGTCGAAATAATCGGCCGCTGTGACAGTGGCCAAAGGGTGTGCCAGCAAGTAGTGGGGCACGGTTGCACTGCAAGCAGAATCGACAGGGTGGCAGGCCTTGGCCGACTCAAGCGCCGTCTTCAAGCCAAAGGCCAAGGAAGAGGCGGCGTCGTCGGGCGGCTGGCCAGCGAAGGTGCCAAACGGCAGAGTTGGAAGCGCCGCCCACAGCGATTGGCGGGGGTCGGATGCGTGCCCCGGAAGCCCGTCGCCTGGAAC
>JAIVGU010000235.1 GCA_020201445.1 Halobacteriales archaeon | reverse complement strand
CCCTGGGGGGTGTCCTCCACCGCGTAGCCGGCGGCCTTGATGGCGTCGCGGAGGGCGTCGCTCTCGGCCCACCGCTTGCCCTGGCGGGCCTCCTCGCGCAAGGTGACGAGGAGGGCGATGACCGGCTCGCCGGCGCGGGCCGCCGCCTCCTTGACGTAGGCCTCCAGGTGCCGCCTGGACTGGGCCAGGTCCTTAGCGCCGAGGAAGCTCTTGACCTTGAATGCCACCTGCTTGCCGTTGGGGGTCGTCAGGAGGAGGTCGAACCCAGGGTCGGGGCCGGCCTTCGCGATGGCCTGCGGCGGCTTGCCGAACAGCGTGAGGACGCGGCCGCACTCCTCCAGCGCCGCCAGCGCGGTGCGGGCCGCCGCGGGCGCCAGCCGCCCCGCCTCGGCGTCGGGGTTGACGGCGCGGCAGAACTCGAAGAGCGCCGCGATGGCGGTCGGGGTGTGGAAGTCGTCGTCCATGGCGGCCGCGAACGCCTCGCGCAGCCGGGCCGTGGCAGCGTCCGCGTTGGCGGCGCGGCCGGCGGCGGGAGCGGCGGCGGCCTCGGCCAGCAGGCTGCGGGTGCGGTGCAGCCCCTTCAGCGCGCTGCCCGCCTCGTCCAATCCCCTGCGCTGGTAGTCGATCTTGGAGCGGTAGTGGGTCTGGAGGAAGTAGAACCGCAGCGCCTCGGGGTCCACGCCGCGGCCCGCCATCTCCTCCAGAAGGTCGGCGAGGACGATGAAATTGCCCAGCGACTTGCTCATCTTCTCGCCCTCGACGTTGAGGAAGCCGGTGTGCAGCCAGGCGTTGACGAAGGGCGCGTGGCCGGTCTTGGCCTGGCTCTGGGCGATCTCGTTCTCGTGGTGGGGGAAGACGAGGTCCTGGCCGCCGCCGTGCAGGTCGATGCGCTCGCCCAGCGCCTCGGTGGCCATGACGCTGCACTCGATGTGCCAGCCGGGGCGGCCGCGGCCCCACGGGCTCGGCCAGGAGGCGTCGGGGTGGTCGCCGGCCTTGGCCGCCTTCCACAGCGCGAAGTCGGCGGGGTGGCGCTTGTCGGCCTCGACGTCCTTGCGGGTGCCGGACTCCAGGTCGCGGAAGTCGCGGTTGGAGAGGGTGCCGTAGGCGCAGGAGGGGAACAGGCGCTGCGCCGCCTCGTCGTAGCGGGGGACGTCGAAGTAGACGTTGCCCTCCGGCGTGGTGTAGGCGAACCCCTTGGCGACAATCGCCTGCGTGAATCCGATGATGTGGGGGATGCTGGTGGTGACGTGCGGCGCCTGGTCCGGGGGGCGGACGCCGAGCCGGCCCATCGCCTCCTGGCAGACCTGGTCCCACTTGGCGGCGTGCTCGCGCGGCGAGACCCCCAGCTCCTTGGCGCGGGCGATGATCTTGTCGTCCACGTCGGTGACGTTCTGCACGAAGGTGAGGTCGTAGTGCCGCTCCAGCCAGCGGCGGATCACCTCGAAGGCCACCGCGGTGCGGCCGTGCCCGATGTGGGCGTGGTCGTAGACCGTCAGCCCGCACAGGTAGAGCCCCACCTTGCGGCCGGCGGGGTCGAGCGGGGCGAACGGCTCCTTGCGGCGGGTGCGGACGTTGTAGGCCTGCAGGGCCACGCCGGCCCGACGGGGGGACGAGACAAGAACTGTGCGCTTCCTGGGATGCAGGGGATCCATTGCGATTCCAGTGAGCTCCGCTGATTCCCTCGCTGCGCCCCCCACCATCCGCAGAGGACGCAGGGCCCGCAGGACGATGGCGCTCGGTGTCCTCGGCGTTCTGCGGGGGTGGCGGAGGTGGTGGTCCGGGACAGTTCGACATCGTCCACCAAATCGCTAAGAACCCCCTGCGAAGGTACCCTGCATGGCTGCTTTCCGGCCCGCCCTCCGCCAAGGTCTTCCCTCCGCCGCCGCATCCGCCGGCATGCGCGCCCTCGTGGGCGCCGCCGTCCTCCTGTTGCTGGCCGGCTGCGCGGTCGGCGGCACGGACAAGTACTTCCCGCCCGCGGCCGAGCTGCCGGACGGCCTCACGCCGGTCTCCACCGCGAGCTCCGAGTGGAAGGTCGTGGCGCCCTTCCTGGGCATGACCTCCAACCCCGGCCACGTCGGCGTGGTGGACCGCCTGCCCCGGCAGGACCTCGGCAAGGTGGAGTCGGTCGACGCCTACCTGCTGCAGGGCGGCGACGCCGCGGAGAGCTACGGCATCCTGGCGCTGCGCTTCGGCAGCGCGGACGACATCGGCGCCTACCTGACGCAGGGCGAGTCCCAGGCGTGCGACAACCGCGACATGGCGCACGTCCTGCGCGACGGCCTCACCTACGTCCTGGTGGGCGGCGACGCGAGCACCGGGCACGGCAGGGCGGTCCTCGACCACCTGGCCAGCGCGGTGAAGGAGCGCAGCGGCGCGACGCTGCTCTGCTGACGGCGGGCTGGCTTCCGCTTCGCTCCAGCCCTTTCGCCGCTAGGCGTCGTCCAGGAAGGCCGGGGTGGCCTCGCGGCGGGGGGTCGCCCGGGAGCGGTACGGGTGGACCAGGATGTACCCCTGCCCCTCGCGGTCGACCTCGAGGTCGCGGCCCCGCAGCGCCGCGAAGTCCATGACGCTGCCCAGCCGGACGCGGGCCCCGAACTCGCTGCCGGGCTCGCGCGCCACCCCGCCGATGCGCACCGGCACCTTGGGCGTAATGCTGCCGTCGGCGTTGGTGGCGAACACTCGCTCGAACGGCACGCGCATGGGGACCGCACCCCCGCTTCGGTTCTTGGAAGGATTGGAGGCCGAACAAGTCAGGTCTGGGAATCGCCTCCGGATACGTTTCCGGTAGTGATTTCCTGGAAATCTCCGGAATCCGCGGGGTCTGGATTTCCATTCCACGGCCGCCGGCGTTTTGTCCGCGCTGTCGTGGACAACCCTCGCCGTGCCCCCCCATCCTGTCGGCCGGTCGCTGACACCGCGGCACTCCGCACTCCCCCTTGGCAGCAACCGAGGGAAGGCTCATCAGCCGCAGGAGCGCTTGCCGTTCCCATGGCCGCACCCTCCCTGCGGGCTTGGTCCCCGACGTTGCGCATCGCCCTGTACGCCGCGCTGGCGGTGGCCGCCATCTTCCTCCTCGTCACCCTGTCGAAGGCGAACCTCGGCGGAGCGCCGCCCACGCCGGGCATGGCGGGCTACCAGGAGGCGCTGCGCACCCGCCAGACGGTCACCGCCGTCGCCGGGACCGCCGTCGCCTTCGGGCTGATGGGGGCGGCCTGGCTGCGCCGCTTCACCGGCCCCTGGGACGCCGCCGGGGTGCTGGGCGCCTGGATGTGCGCCCTCACCGGCTACGTCGAGCAGGCCCCGTCGACCTGGCTCCTGCTGCCCGCGTTCCTGGCGCCGTGGGCCCTCCTGTTCGTCGAGCTGTCCCCGCGCCACCGCATCGTCCTGCTGCTGATGCAGTGGCTGACGAGCATCAAGTTCCTCGAGACCCTGACCGCGTCGACCGCCAACACCCTCGCCGTCGCCGCCCTGGGCGTCCTGCACCTGGTCCTGGTGTGGATCGGCCTGCGCGGGTCGCCCCTCGGCCGGGTGCCGCTGCTGGTGGGCGCCATCCTCGGAGGCGTCGGCGCCGTCGTGACGCTGGTCTTCCTGGCCATCGAGCCGACACCGCGCCGCTTGCTCGCCCTCGTGCCCTCCGTCGCGCTCCTGCTCGCGGTGGCCCTGCTGGCGAAGGGCAGGCTCCTCGCGGGCGCCCGGCTCCCGACGGTGCTGATGCCCGACCGGCGGCAGCGCGTGGAGTAGCCAAGAGCCCCCATTCCGCGCCGGCGGGCAATCCGGTGCCGCAAGCAGCACCGGAAGCACCGCCGGCGACCGAATGGCTCGGCAGCCTTCGGCCTACTCCCATTCCACGGTCGTCGGGGGCAAATCCGGCCCTGCCGGGCCGGAAGCTCCGCCACCCACGCCCTTGTGGGGAAGCTCGCTGCGCTCGCTTATTCCCACTCGACCGTGGCTGGCGGCTTGTCCGTGACGTCGTAGACCACGCGGTTGACGCGGTCCTTGAGCCCCGGGTGGTTGGTGATGCCGCGGCTGATGCGGGCCAGGACGTCGTAGGGGACGGGCATCGCGGTCGCCGTCATCGCGTCGAAGGAGTGGACGGCGCGCACCGCCACCGTCTCGCCGTAGGCGCGCAGGTCGCCCTGGACGCCGACGCTGGGGGTGTTGGTGAGGACCGCGAAGTACTGCCAGGGGCGCTCCATCTTGCCGGCGGTCACGGCGGCCTCGATCTCCGTCTCGACGACGGCGCACGCCTCGCGGGCGATGGCGACGCGCTCGGGGGTGAGGGGGCCGATGACGCGGACGGCGAGGCCGGGGCCGGGGAACGGCTGGCGCTCGGCGACCTCGACCTTGAGGTGGCGGGCCACGGCGCGCACCTCGTCCTTGTAGAGGTGGTAGAGCGGCTCGCACAGCTCCAGCTTCATGTCCTTGGGGAGGCCGCCCACGTTGTGGTGCGACTTGATGGTGTCGCGCTTGCCGCCGCCGGACTCGATCCAGTCGGGGGCGATGGTGCCCTGCACCAGCACGGTGGCGCCGGTCTTCTTCGACTCGCGCTCGAAGATGCGGATGAACTTCTCGCCGATGATTTTGCGCTTGGCCTCGGGCTCGGTGACGCCCTTGAGCGCCTCGAAGTACTCGGGACCGGCGTGGACGACGGTGAGGTTGAGGCCCATGCGCCCATACATCGCCTCGACCTGCTCCGACTCCCCCTTGCGCATGAAGCCGGTGTCCACGTAGACGGCGTGGAGCTGCTTGCCGATGGCCTCGTTGACGATGGCCGCCGCGATGGTGGAGTCGACGCCGCCCGAGACCGCGATGACGGCGGTGCGGGAGCCGACCTGCTTGCGGACCGCGGCCACCTGCTCGGCCACGAACTCCGCGGGGTCGAACACCATCGTCTCGCTCATGGGCCGCGCGACTTGGGGGGTTGACATAAGGGTTGCCGACCCTGCGGCTTTGCACCGAAACCCGCTTCCCCCACGGCCCGGCAGGGATTCCGGGGATTGCGGGGATTCTCCCAGAGAAAGGGTTGACCTGTCCCATCCCGCAATCCCCGAAATCCATGCTCGGCGGAGTTGGGGACAAAGCCGACCCTGCGCCCAGGCGCAAAGCCACAAGAAGCGTCCTCCGGCTGCCGCTGCGCCGTGCCCGCGCTGCTCTCGGTCGCCACCGCGACCCCGCCCAACCGGATGGGCCAGGCAGAGAGGGCGCACGAGGTCCAGTCCCTGTTCGAGGGGATTGCCGACCGCTACGACCAGCCGGCCCAGGCGTTCGGCCTCCTCCGCTACCGCGCCTGGCACCGCCAGGTCGCCAAGCGGGTCGCGCAGGCCAGGCCGCAACGCGTCCTCGACATGTGCAGCGGGACAGGGGCCATCGCCGCCGAGGTGGCCGCCCGCACCTCCGCCGTTCTGGTGTGCGCGGACCTCACCCGGGGGATGCTCAAGCAGGCCGTCCAGCGTCCCACCC
>JAIVGU010000048.1 GCA_020201445.1 Halobacteriales archaeon | reverse complement strand
ACCCCGAGCCTACACGGCCGCCCTGCTGGGCTCAGACGACCATACGGCGCGCTTCGTCTTCCGCGCAGCGGACGCGCGGGACAACTTCACGCTCACAATGTTTCGCGACTCGCCCACCGGCAGCGTCGTTCTGGCGCGCATGGTCACGAACGAGACGACGCTCGCGGTCCCCTACGCCCCCGGCGAGTCGGTGAAGATTTCGGTGACGGACCCGCACGGCTGGCAGAACACGCAGAACGCCGTCGCGGACGCCTCGGGCTTCACGAGTTATCCGCCCTACACTTGGAACCCCGACTACAAGCAAATCAGCAACTACCAGCGGCACTCCTGGATCGAGGAAGGCACTGCGGGCTTTGTCCTCATCCTGGGGTTCCTCGCGCTCATCTTCGTGCAGCGGAGGCGCCGCGCATGAACTCAAGCGGCGGCATGGTAGATGATCTTGAACTTCAAGGGGTCTTCGTAGACGGGCACCACGGCAACCACCCGCACAGACCGTCCTTCCGTCTGAAGCCACTCCCCGTATCCCGCCAAGCCATCCACCACTCGCACCAGAGTCTCCACCACCACGCCTCAAGCGGGCCGACCCTACTTAGGTGCATCCACGGAGGCATGGCGTGAGCGAAGCTGCCGCACCTGTCCCACCTGCGCCCCAGGCTGGCAAGGATTCCGACGTGCGCTCGGAGAACCACCGCTTCAACCTCCAAGTCCTCCAACGCCTCCCGCACGACCTGGAGTATGTCACGCCGCAGGAAATCCTCGTCCTCCTGCGCCTGTGCAATGCCTACGGCGTCGATTGGACCGTGGGATTGGAACCCGAGAGCGACAACGACCCGACACGCCTCTTTGCCTACCGGGTGCCCGACCTGGAGGGCCACTGCACCGAATGGAAAGAGTGCCGCGTCCGGCGCGAACGGCTCCTGCAAGACCCGCACGGCGTCCTGGTGCCGGACGGGGACATTGTTTGGGCGCAGCAACTCATCGGCCTTCTGCACGCCGCCATCGACGAAGCCTTGGACACCGGGAGGCCGTAGCCATGCCGCAGGAGCCCGGCGAGGTCGAGGTCGCCCAGAAACTCAACGCCCAACGCCTCGTTCAGTCGTGCTTGGAGCAGGCACAGGCCGCCCCAACGCCAGCGCGCGCCTGCCTTGCCCTGGTGCGCCTCTACAGCCTCCTTGGGTCGCTGCGGCGCCTCGACGGCGCCTTTGAGGAAGAATGGCGCACGGTGCTGGACGGCCGCCTCGCGGACGTAGTGGCCAGCCGCCGCGCATGGCGCCGCTTGACCTGGAACCACGCCGCAGCAGCGCAAGAAGTCCTTCTGAATCTGATGGATCGACACGGCATGGGCTTCCAGGCCGCCCTCCAGGACCCCTTGGATGAAGAACAGGCCCAAGTCGAGGCTGAATTGGAGGGCGAGATTGCCGCGCTGGAGGCGGACGCCGAGCTTGCAGAGCCCAATCCGTCGCGTGAACCCCGCCTGATGGAGCCCACCGCCCCAGAATCCGACATTGACGAAGGAGAGGATGAGGATGAGTGAGGAAAAGAGTGGCCCGAAAATGCTGCGCATGGTCAGGTATCGCGGCATCAAGCAGGACGCCGACCGGCTCCGTAAGCCGACCGAGTATGACCGCCACGAGGCGCTCTCGCTCACCATCCACATGGGCGACCCCCGCACCGCCAAGCGTGCCTTGTTTGCGTGGCTGCGCGAGGAAATGGCGGACTGCCGGCGCCGACACGCGAAGCTGGACGAGTGGCGCAACCTGCGCGCGCAATACTACGCCATGCTGGGCAAGATCAACGGCCGCCTCACGGTCATGGCGACGGAGTTGGGCTACTACTCGCAAAACGTCGCGCCGGATTACGGGAAAGTGACCTACAACTACCACGACTGGGCCGCGCCCGGCTTCCTCTCCAACCTCTTCGGAGAAGGGAAGGAGGTGGTGATTCAGGGCCATGTCGGCACCGGCAAGACCCACCTCGCGGTCCTCTTGATGGATGGCGCGTTGCGTCTGGAGGAACCCCGCTTCACGGTGATTACGAACGTGAGTGGCGTTGAGGATACCCACAAGACGTTTCTGGGCCGCATCCACCACGTCAGCCTCTTGAGCGAGGTCTTGCGCATTTGGGCAGATTTGCCCGAAAACGCGCGCATCGTCCTGGTCCTGGACGAACCCGAGGCGACCCTTCAGGGCGGAATGAGCCGGCAGGTGTTGGACTACAAGGTGTTCCGGTTCATGATTCGCAAGCTAGGCATCGCCAAGGTCGAAATCTGGCACAACGAGTCTGACCAATACAAGGGGTTGCGCGAGGACAAGAGTGAGCAGGTCTACCGCATCCACAAGGACCAGAAGGATGCCTTCACCTTCGCGCGGCGCTTCGGCGACCAGCTCATCAAGCAGCGCGTGGAGAACGTGCCCAAGGATTGCGGCCTGACGTTCGCCACGGGCGGCATGGCCACGATTGACGTGGACGTGAACATCGCCGTCCTGGTGCGGCGCATCGGCAAGCTGTGGCGTCCGCAGGACATCAAGGCCGAGGTCCGCGCCGCCCTGGACGACCCGCACACCTACCACGCCGCGTTCCGCAGCAAGGAAGACGACGCAAAGACCGAGGCGGTCAAGCGTGCGCAGCAGGACCGGCGCGATGCTGAAGTCGTGGCCGCCATCCTGGCCGACCCGAAGGCGTTTCTCGCAAAGCGGGGCGGGAGCTTTGACCGCAACGTGGTCCAGCGCCGGTTCGACCTGACAGTCCGTGACGCTGAGTATCTCGCTATGCGTGCGTGGCAAGAGAAACCGAAGGACAAGCTGGAATCGGCCCTTGCCGAAATCCTGGCCCGGCCCGAGGACTTCATGGGCGTGCGGCAGCAGAGTTTCGATCCGGAGAAAATCCAGGCCGCCCTTGGCGTGACGGTCAAGCAGAGCCGGAAGCTGGCCCTGGATGCCTGGAAGCTGCGCGAGGGCTCTTGACTGAGCGCGAAGGGACGCCCGCCGTGGACCGGGCGGCCCGTGCGTATCATCGGCGGCTGCGAAGATTCTGCCGCGACGAGGGGATGCCCCCGCCGGCGGAACCGGACCCTACGGGTCCGGGGCTGGAGGCCCCTGGGCCTTGCCCCCCGGTTTTAAGACCCCCCGGGGGGCTTTTTCCTGGGGGTGAAACGGAGGGCGCCGCCCCCGGCGCCGCGAACACCGATATGCAAGCAGCTTGGGACGAATGGAAACGTCCTGGGCTTGAAGCCATGCTGAAACTGTTGGCACAGGATAAGGAAAAACCGGAATGGACCCAAAGCGACCTGGAAAACTGGCTCCTGGACGACCAGGAGAAAGCCGTCTCAACGGCGGACGGCTTGCTGCGGCACTTGCGCTTCATGGAGGCTTATCCAGGCCAACCCGTGACGCTGCAAGGGACGCGGTATCAGTTTGTCCTCTCAGGGCGGCTCTACTACAAGGTCCGCAAGGACGTGGAGAAGCCCGGCTACGGGGCCTTGCAAAACGACTTGAAGGTCCTTCGGAAGGTCGGAACCTTCCTCGGGGTGCCCAAGGACGTGTGGCCCGTGGCGCCTTACACGCCGAATCCGGGAAGGAGGGCCATGCCCCGCCCGGAAGAAGTGTATGGCACCCTGCATCGGACGTATGCCCCGAACGCCAAACGCGACGGGGCCATGGTCAATGCCTGGGCCCGGCACGTCCTGGCCCTGAGCTGGGGCTTCGGATTGCGCGGGCCCAAGGAGCCGTGGTTTCTGAAGGCGGACTCCTACGACCCCGGCACGGGCATCTTCAAGGTGGTCGAGCCGAAGAAGCACTACAAGGAACGGTTCCTCTACGTGGAGCCGGTCTGGTTGGGCAACAGCCACAGCCGCCTGAGCTTGACGGGGTGGCTGAAGTGGCGCGACCAATTGGCCCCGGACAGCAACGCCCTGTTTCCCAATCCGGTGACGGGCAAGGACTTCCCGACCCCTGCGGCCTTCGCCAAGTGCTTCTACGATTTGGTGAAGCCCCAGGTGCCGTGGTTCAACTTCCGGCTGGCCCGGCATTGGGCCACCTATGCCCGCATCATCGACGCCGGGTTTTCGGACACGGGCTACAATCTCGTGGCCGAGTGGTTGGGCCACGACAGCGCCGACATGACGCGGGACACCTATGGGCCAGCGGCCCGGACCTTCAGCAAGAGTCCGGCCTACGGCAAGGACTGGATCACGCGGGCCTTCAGCAAACCCCGCGACCAGAAGGAACAGGACACGCACCAACCAACTGCCTGAAAACCGTTGGTTGGTGCGTTCTTCTCCTGTTGGAGCGAGTGGGCCTGACCAGATTCGAACTGGTGATCTCATCCGTGTGAAGGATACGTCATAACCGACTAGACCACAGGCCCGGGGTCTCCCACGTCTTGGCGGGAGCGACGGCGCGCCGACAGGAGGGGCTGATATGAGGCTTTGTGAGCGGCGGCGGCCAACCTGGGCCCCGTTGTTTTTGTCGGCTTGCCTTATCCTGTTGGCAGCGTCGTGGGGGCCATGGCCCGTGCCACCTCCGCCGCGCAGCAGACCGTCACCGTCGAGCCCTGGGGCAAGGATGCCCTGCAGCGCTGGAGCCCCGCCGGCTTCCCCGACGGCCAGGGCGGGACGTGGACCTGGGCGGAGCCGGGGGCGCAGGCGTCGGTGCGGGACGGCTGGCTGGAGGTGGCGGTGCCGCGCTTCACCCGCAGCCACGGCCAGGTGCAGATCTTCGACAACCCGAAGCACCTGCTGGCGTGCAGCGCGCCCGTCGGGGTGCCGGAGGGTGGCATCGTGGTGGAGACGGAGATGGCGGCGACGCTGCACAACGGCGACCCCTCCGACTGGGGCAACGGCTTCGCCAGCGTCAACCTCATGGACTTCGAGCACGGCCTGGTGCTCGACGGCCTCGCCAACGGGGCGCGCACCGCCATCCTGTTCGAGCGCCTGCACATCCCCGGGATCATCCCGTTCGAGCAGTCGTTCACCAGCATCGCCGACGGCCCTGCCTCCAGGCCGGGCCAGGTGCACGCCTACCGCTTCGAGGTCGACCCCGCAGCCCGCCGCATCGAGGGCTTCATCGACGGCCGCGCCGTGCTGGACTGGCGCAACGTCCCGGCGCGCATCAACTCGTTCACGCTGGGCTTCGGGCTCATCACCCTCCAGCCCATCCGCGACGGCCGCTCCACGAGCCTGAAGGGGCAGGGCGCGACGGGCCGCCTGGGCGCCATCCGGACGCGGCCACTGCACTGAACGTCCCACGAACCGCGGAAGTCGCGGAATCCACGGAAACGGTTCCCGCTTCCACGGCCAGTGGGGTGGTGGATTTCACTGGCCGGGACCGATGCGGAATGGATGGCGCGGCCTGCCGCGTGGCCGTCTACTTGTCGACGAGCTGCTCCTGCAGGGTGATGACCATCTCGGTCAGCAGGTCCTCGAAGACGGTGTTCTTGTACTCCTTGTCGGGCGCGCCCTCGGTCTGGGTGCGGGCGATGAAGAAG
>JAIVGU010000234.1 GCA_020201445.1 Halobacteriales archaeon | reverse complement strand
GAAGGACTGGATGCGCCAGTCGTCGAAGCCGCGCTGCGGCAGCGTGGCGTTGCCGGCGGGCGGGACGAGGTGGGGCATGACGCCGGCCGAGCGCGTTCCGTTCCAGGAGACGCGGAGCTCCAGCCAAGCCGTCTTGCTGGGCACCGTGGTGTTGTCAAGCTGGAAGAGCATGCCGGGGCAGGGGCAGGCGTCCGCCTTGAGGATGGGGTGCCCGGAGGCCAGCGTCCCCAGGTCCACCCGGGGAGGCGGCGCGGGCGCAGGCGGGCCGATGGCGACCGGCGGGACGGGGACAGGGGGCGCGGGAGGAGTGGTCTCGTTGGGGGCCGGCGGCCCGGTGGCGGTGGCCGAGCCGGTGCCCGACGCGGTCGGGGAGGGCGGGGTGTGCGCCTGCGTCGAAGCGCAGCCCGCCAGGACCAGCGCCAGGATTGCCAGCGCGGCGAGGGCGGCGTTGGCGCGGGAGGCTGCCCGGGCAGCGTCGCCGTGACGGTCTGACTGAGGCGCTGTGGGGACCATGGCCAACCCTTTTCCTGCCCGCCGCCCGGGCCGTCGGCCAGGGGAGGCCGGGCTGCCGGAAGCGGGGCGAGCAAGGCACGACGCACGCGGGGCTATCTAATGCTTATGGACACAGGTCCGTGAACCTATGATTTCGCCGAAATCCGCATCTGCAGACGCTGGCGCGGGTCTTTCTCCTCCTGGAGCGGGGGGCGCCGGCAGGGAGCCCGCCCCCGATAGGCTGAAGGGGACGGCCGGTGTGGAGCGAATCGTGTCCACCAAGACGCGCTGGTTCCAGGAGCGGCAGAAGGAGGGATACTACCGCCTGGCCAAGAAGGAGGGCTACCGGGCCCGCAGCGCGTACAAGCTGATGCAGATCAACGAGAAGTACAACATCCTCCGCCCCGGCTCGGCGGTGGCGGACCTGGGCTGCGCCCCCGGCGGCTGGAGCCAGGTCCTGGTGGAGCAGGTGGGGGAGGGCGGCGTCGTCATCGGCGTCGACCTGCAGCGGGTCAAGCCCATCCCGGGCGCCCGCTTCATCCACGGCGACTTCATGCGCCGCGAGACCCACGACCGCCTGGCCGCGCTGCTGGCGGAGACCAAGCGCAAGGACCTGGACGCCGTGGTGTCGGACATGGCGCCCGACATGAGCGGCAACTACGAGCTGGACCAGGTGCGCTCCGTGCAGCTCGCCGAGATGGCGCTCGACTTCGCGGAGAGGCACCTGCGGGAGGGCGGGCACTTCGCCTGCAAGGTGTTCGAGGGCGCCGACTTCCAGGGGTTCCGCACCCTGGTGCGCGGGCGGTTCAAGTCGGTCTACCAGTACCACCCCGCGGCGAGCCGCAGGTCCAGCAGCGAGGTCTACCTCGTCGCCAAGGGGTTCAAGGGGAAGGAAGAGGCGGACGACGCGCCGGCGGCCTGACCGAACCACGGATTCCACGGAACAAGGGAATCCGCTCCATCCGCGAAATCCGCGGTTCCGTCGGCTCGCTTCGGCCCCACCAAACCGCGGATGACGCGGATTGCGCGGATACGAGTTGAATCGAGGCCGTCCATGGTCCGTGGTTCGGTCGGCTAGGCGAACGTGCGAATCAGGTCCGTCCGCGTGACGATGCCCTGGATGGTGCCGTTGTCGGCGACCACCGGCAGTGCGCCCACGTGCTCCTTGAGCATCTTCTGGGCGGCCTCCTTGGCGCTCATCTCGGGGTGCCCCGTGACCACGTCGCGGCGCATGTAGGAGCCGACGTCGAGGTCGCGGATGTTGACCCGCTGGACGTGGGCGTCGGCGGTCTTGAGGCTCGCGAAGGCGCCGGCGATCTCGTGCTCGGCGATGATGCCCTTGACCTTGCCGCCCTCCAGGACGGGGAGGCGGGCGATGTCGTTGTCGAGCAGCAGGCGCCGCGCGTGGATGAGCCGCTCCCCGGGGGAGACGGCCTTGAGCTCCTTCTTCATCAGGGCCGACAGGGGCGCCTTGGACTCGACGAGCCGCAGCAGGTCGGCCTTGGTGACGACGCCCACCAGCTTCGTGCCCTGCACGACGGGGACCATCGTGAGGCCGGGCTTGCCGACGTCCTCCAGCAGGACGTTCAGGTCCTCGTCCGGGTGGGCGACGATGAAGTCCTTCTCCATGACGCTGCTGGCGTGCAGGGTGGTGAGCTGGACGGCCTTGTTGTGCTGGCGGCCCAGCTTGTCGGCGATGTGGCCGTCGGTGACGATGCCGACCAGGTTGCCGTTCTCGACGACGGGGATTTTCGTGACGTTGCGCTCCTCCATCAGGTGGAGGACATCCTTCAGGTTGCGGTCCTTGGACACCGTGACAATGTCGGTGGCCATGACGTCTCGGACTTTCATGGTGGTGACCTCAGTTCAAGTGGGGCAAGGGGGGAGACGGCCGGAGGGTCCGGCGGTGGGCCTGCGGGGCATCGGCTTGTCTGCCAGAGGTCGTCCCCGGAGCCAGAAGTGGCCCGCCAGGGAGGCCGGGGAATCCCCGTTGCCTGCCCTGGAGGGTGCGTATGCCCGTTTGGCGGAACACGCATCCCTGTCTATGTCGCTCAAGGAAGATAAGGTGTGGGGAAAGGCCGGGGAATCCTGGATGGTTTCACCCTCCTCCCCTGTCGGCGCCATGAGGGACAAGAGTAGTTTCAGCTTCTAGTGCCCCTCGACCCGACCCTCCCCGTGCCCGTCCGTGCGCCAACCCAGGATGCCCAAAAACGCGCAGCCGCGAACGGGTTAGGGAAGCCGAAAAAGCGGGTGAACCGCTCCGCCAAGGGGACCGCCATCGAGCTGGCCGCCCTGAAGCTGCTGGAGGCGGAGGGCTACAAGGTCCACCGCTGCGTCCGCACGGGGGTCAAGCGCGGCCCCTTCTACTACAGCCAGTCCAACGACGTCTTCGGCTGCATCGACCTGGTGGCGAAGAGGAAGGGGGAGCGGACCCGCTGGATCCAGGTGACGGCGGACTCCGGCATCGGCCGCAAGAAGCACGACCTCGCGGAAGTCCCATGGGACCCGCTGTACGATTCCGTGGAAATCTGGCGCTGGGTCGGCGGCGGCACCCGCAAGCACAAGACCACCGGCGAATGGCTGTCCCGCCAGTACTTCCAGGTCTACCACCTGGATGATGGCTTCGCGCTGCGCCCCGACCGCCGCGTCCTTGCCGAGCCCGGCACCGGTACCCAGGCGCAGGACCCCGACAACCGCTCGCTGTGGGAGGTCTCGGCGTGAACCTTCGACGTAGCAGGGATTTCGGGGAGCGTCCACGGAACCTGAATCCGCGAAATCCGCGGTTTGGTCGGCACGGCTTCTCCCCAACGAAACCGCGGATGGCGCGGATCCCCGCGGAACCCCAAAATCCGTGGCATCCGTGGTTTGGTCGGCACGAAGCAACGCCAACGCCTCGAAAGGTTCCCCGAACTCCCCGCACTTCCTGCTTCGTCGGGCGGGTGGTCGCATGAGTCCGCCCCTCACATCACTCGACGACCTCGACGGCGTCGGCCCCCAGCTTGCCGCCGCCCTCCGCAGCCACTTCAAGGGGGACACCAAGGCCCTCGACGCCGCGCGCCGCAGCGACGTCGCCGCCCTCGCCCAAGTGCCCGGCATCTCCGAGCGCAAGGCCATCGACCTCATCCGGCAGGTGCAGGGGCTCGGCGGCGCCGACCGCTTCCTCGCCACGGCCGCCGCCCGCAAGGTCCACGACGAGCTCATCGAGCGCATCGCGTCGTTCGCCGCCACCGCGCACGGCCGCAACCGCCTCCGCCTCCTCGCCCCGCTGCCGACGCAGGCCGAGGCCGAGCGCAGCGCCCAGGCGGTGATGCGGCACAAGGCGATGGTGGCCGGCCTCGACCGCGACGAGGTGCGACGGCTCCTGCGCAAGGTCCGCGACCCCGCCACCCCGCAGCCCCGCTTCGAGCCGACTCGGATGGTCCTGTGCGAGACCGAGGAGATCCAGGAGCGGCTGCTGCGGCTGGACTTGCAACGCTGGGCCGCCGTCGGCGGGCAGCGCGACCTTGAGCAAGCCGCTGAGTACGACCTGGTGCTGTTCCTCTACGACGAGGGCATGGACCTCAACGGCCTGGAGAACGTCGTGGAGGTCCCCGGCACCGCACCGCCCGAGGCCATCGCGCCCGAGGCCACCGTCGCGTGGTTCGCCGCCAACCACGAGCCCGTCGCGGCGGCCGCCAGCCTCGCCCAGATGCTTGGCCGCCCTACGAAGGCCGCCGAGGCGCTGGAGGTCTTGGCCACCGCGCAGCAGGCGCAGGCCACGCCGGTCCAACTGCGCGCCCACGTCGAGGCCCTCCGCCCCGTGCTCGACGCCCGCCTCAAGCAGCGCCTCGCCACCATCTCCGTCACCGGCGCCGAACTCATGGAGTCGCTCGGCCGCCGCATCCCTGCGCCCGTCCAGAAGGCCATTGACGAGGTGCTGGCGGAGGGGCGCAAGGAACTCTCGCAGGCCACCGGATGCAACGTGCAGCCGTTCCTCCCCACCGCCCCCATCACGGTCGACGACGAGGAGCTTGGGAAGGTGGAGCGCCAGTTGCAGACCCGTGGCCGCATCGAGGGGTTCAACGCGCTCTGCCGCGCCGCCAAGCGCCTCGCCGCGCTGCGCCCCGCCGTCGAGGCCGAGCTGAAGGCGTGGCAGGCGTTCGACGTCGACTTCGCCCTCGGCTGCTTCGCCCACCGCTTCAGCCTGGAGCCCGCCCGCTTCGGCGTCGCCCTGGCGCTGGAGGACTCCATCCACCTCGACCTCGCGGAGGCGGAGGGGGCGCAGCGCATCGCCTACCACGTCGGCCGCGAGGAGACCGTGGCCCTGCTGACCGGCGCCAACTCCGGCGGCAAGACGACGCTGCTGGAGCACATGGCCCAGCTTGCCATCCTCGCCCGCCTCGGCCTCCCCGTCGTGGGCCGCGTCGAGGTTCCCTGGGTCGAGGAGCTGCACTACGTCACCGCGCGCCGCAGCCTCGACGCCGGCGCCTTCGAGTCGTTCCTGCGCGGCTTCCTGCCGCTGGCGATGCCCGGCCCGCGCCGCCTGGTCCTGGCCGACGAGGTGGAGTCGGTGACGGAGCTTGAGGCGGCCGGCCGCATCCTCGGCTTCTTCCTCGACCGCATCGCCACCGGCGACTCGCTCGCGGTCCTGGTCAGCCACATGGCGCCGCAGATTCTCCAGCACTGCCACGCCCCCGTCCGCGTCGACGGCATCGAGGCGACCGGCCTGGACGAGGAGAACCGGCTGGTAGTGGACCGCATGCCCCGCATGGGCGTCCTGGCGCGCAGCACCCCCGAGTTCATTGTCCAGCGCCTCGCCGCCACCACCAAGGGTGCGGAGCGGGAGCTGTACGGCGAGTTGTTGGCCGCCTTCCGGAACCCGCCCCCCGCCGAGCCACGGATTGCACGGATTTCTCGGACCCGTGGCTCCGTGCCCCCCGTGGAACCCGTGGTTTCGGTGGGGGTCGACGAGGGCAAAACCCCAAAGCCGGGGCGGGTGTCGGCCACGGCGTGACCCGTCCCTGCGACGTGGAGGCGCTCAAGCAGTTGGCCCTCCTGGGCGCCATGGAGGAGCCCG
>JAIVGU010000361.1 GCA_020201445.1 Halobacteriales archaeon | reverse complement strand
GTGTAGAGCGTCCCCACCGAGATGAGGGCGGGGAGGAACTGGCTGCGCTGGCCGAGGTAGATCTCCAGCAGCGCGGCCAGGACGAGGCCGGCGATGCAGGCGCCGACCAGCGGGAAGGCGCGCACGACGCGGGGGGGTGGCTGGCGCGGCGGCGCCTCCTCGGGGAGCGGGATGTGACCGGGGTGCGGGGGGTGGAGCGGATGGGCGTCCGTCATGCCTTCCCTCGGCGCGCGCCGCCCTTCATGCGGGCCCCCAGCTTGAGCAGCGCCTTGCCGCCGCGGCGGCGCAGCAGGGAGGTCACCAGCTCCTCGTTGAACTCGCCGTCGCGCCACAGCGTCTCGAACTTGCCCAGCAGGTCCTTGGCGAAGGCGCGGTCGTCGAGGTGGACCACGGCGAAGTAGGTGCGCGGGTCGAGCGGGTTCTTGACGCCCAGCACGACGCGCTCGCCGTCCATGAGGGAGAAGGGGAGGCTGTCGGTCTTGGACAGCCGCACCTGGAGGTTTTCGCCGAGGTAGGGCATCGTCGCCTCCAGGACGCGGTCGACGTAGGGCGTGGTGAGCAGGTAGTCGACGTCGGCGGCGCGCAGCAGCACCCGCGTCCGCACCCCCCGGCCCACCGCCTGGCGGAAGGCGTCGAAGAGGGCGAGGTCGTCGTCCTGGATGTGCTCGAAGGCGAGGTAGGCGTCGACGCGGCCGCGCGCCTCGTGCGTCGCCTCGATGAGGAACTCGCGCGCCGCGTCCTCCCCGAGCCGGACGCCGTAGAGCGTGCTGCCGGGGGCCTGCCGGGGCTCCAGCCGCCCCAGCTCCGCCTCCAGCGCGGCCGCCTGCTGCCCCAGGGTGCGCTCCTCCTCCTGCAGGCGGCGGCGCGTGGTGGCGAGCAGGCGCCCGGGCACCGCGCTGGCGGCGCAGGCGGCGAAGAGGCGGGGGCGGCCGCCGCGCGAGGTGGCGAGGCCGCGCTCGACCAGGGCGTTGAGGGTCTCGTAGACGCGGCCGAACGGGATGCCGGTCTCCCGGCTCAGGTCCGGCCCCGTGCGCTCGCCGTGGCGCAGGAGGTGGACGAGGGCGCGCGCCTCGTAGCCGTTCAGGCCGAGGGCCTCCAGGAGCTCCTGCATCAAACCCCCGGCAGGTTGTTGCCGCCGATAACCCTTGGTCTGCGCGTCAGCGGAGGGCCGTGTAGCCGGCCGGCGGCTCGGGGGTCTCGAACAGGCTGAAGGTGAACGTCCCGTGGAAGCCCACGAAGAGCCCCATGCCGCCGAGGCGGCCGGCCAGCTCGACGGAGGGCCAGAGCGGGAACTCGGAGCCGGTGAGCACCACGCGCAGGGTGGCGTTGCTGCCCTCGGCGTGGCCCAGTTGCGCGCCGTCGCGCTCGTCGACCGCGACCCACACCTTGCTCACGGTGGGCGCCAGGTTGGACCACGTGAACTCCACGACGGCGGAGCGGAACAGGCCGCCGCTGGCGGAGGCCATCGCGTGGGAGAGGCAGGCCGGGCTGCCGTCGACGGCCAGCGTCGGGCTGCCGCCCTCGACGACCAGCACGGGGTTGTTGCCCGTGCCGACGGCCACCAGGG
>JAIVGU010000047.1 GCA_020201445.1 Halobacteriales archaeon | reverse complement strand
TCATTCAAGCGCGCATGCTACGCAAGCGCCATCAAGGGCCAATACGAAGCGCATCGGCATCCAGTGGAGCACCAAGGTCGATCAAGGCCATCTCGAGGCCGAGGTAGATTTGGCTCTGGAAGTTGATGACGTGGAAAAAATTCCGAGGCAGAAGCGCGACCAAGCGCGGCGATACCTGCTTGCCCATCAAAGCAACGTCTTTCTCGCGCTCCATTCCGCTGTGCGCCAATGTGCAGGATGGACAGGCATCGAATTGAACGACGATTTTGAACGGCTGGGGAAAATTTCCATGGGGAGTGTGACTCTGCGAATCCCAATCCAGGGGAAGGAACAACGGGACGCAATCATCGATGCCGCCCGAGCTGGTCGGGAGTTCGCTATTGGTGACATTCGCGACGAAATCCCTGACACCGGGAACGAAAAGAGGTTTACGCGTGAGCCTCCGACGTAAAACCCCACAGAGGATTTCACCGTCATAAGGCCGAATGTTGGGCGGAATCTGAAGCGTGTATCTGAATCATCTGAGGGGAAAAGTCAGCGCACCAGCATCGTGTCCAGCCGCGCCCGCACCGCCGGCCACTCGTTGTCCAGGATGGAGAAGACGAGGGTGTCGCGTCGGTGGCCGTCGGGCAGGATGGCGAGGCTGCGCAGGGTGCCCTCGCGCACGCCGCCGATGCGCTCGATGGCGGCCGCGGAGCGCAGGTTGCGGGCGTCGCACTTGAGCTGGACCCGCTGCGCGCCCATCGCCTCGAACGCGTGCCCGAGCAGGAGCCGCTTGGCCTCGGTGTTGGCGGCGGTGCGGCGGTGGCTGGCGCCGACCCAGGTGTGGCCCAGCTCCAGGCTGCGGCGCGCGGGGTCGATGTCGAAGAGGCTGCTGGAGCCGAACGCCTGGGCGGTGCGGGCGTCGCGCAGCAGGAACGGGAGCGCCTTGCCCTGCGCGGCGGGCTCCAGGCGGGCCGCGACCCAGCGCTCCAGGTCCGCCACCGTCGCCACGTCGGCCATCATGTAGCGCCACAGGTCGCGCTCGTCGGCGGCGGGCCACAGGTCGGCCGCGTGCTCCAGCCGGAGCGGCTCCAGGACGACGTGGCGGCCGCGCAGCGTGGCGGGGGTGGCCTGCACGGCGCCGCGAGGCCCAGGGCCGACTTGGACCCGTCGCCAGCCCAGGCCTATATACAGCGTCCTCATCGGCCAAACGTAAGCATGGCGAGCAAGAGCGCGTCCGGCGCGTCCCCCGCCGACGGCACCCCCCGGGCGCTGCTGTCGGTGTCGGACAAGGCCGGCGTCGTGGAGTTCGCGCGCCGCCTTGCCACCGTCGGGCTCGGCCTCGTCTCCACGGGTGGCACCGCGAAGGCGCTGCGCGCGGCGGGCCTGGAGGCGCAGGACGTCTCCGACCTCACCGGCTTCCCCGAGATGATGGAGGGCCGCGTCAAGACGCTGCACCCGAAGGTCGCGGGCGGCATCCTCGCGGACCGCAGCGCCGCCTCCCACGTCGCCTCGCTGCACGAGCACGGCATCGCCCCCATCGACGTGGTGTGCGTCAACCTCTACCCGTTCGAGCAGGCCGCCGCGGAGGGCGCCGACCTGGAGGAGCTGGTCGAGCAGGTGGACATCGGCGGCCCCAGCCTCATCCGCGCCGCCGCCAAGAACCACCCCCACGTCCTCGTCGTCACCGACCCCAACCAGTACGACCGCGTGGCGGACGCGCTGGAGGCCGGGCGGGTGCCGCTGGCGCTGCGGCAGGAGTTGGCCCTGCGCGCGTTCCAGCACACGGCGCGCTACGACGCCATCATCAGCCGCGCCCTGAGCAAGCGCTTCGGCCTCACCGACTACCCCGAGCACCTGGTCTTCGCCTACGACCGCATCGAGACGCTGCGCTACGGCGAGAACAGCCACCAGCGCGCCGCCTTCTACCGCAAGGCCGGGCCCCGCAACGTCAACGAGCCCAGCGTCGTCGGCAGCCACCAACTGCACGGCAAGCAGCTCAGCTACAACAACATCCTCGACGCCGACATCGCGCTGGAGGCGGTGAAGGAGTTCCCCGAGAAGCCCACCTGTGTGATTGTGAAGCACGCGACCCCCTGCGGCATCGCGCAGGCGGACACCCTCCTGCAAGCCTACCGGGACGCGCTGGAGTGCGACCCCTACTCACCCTTCGGCGGCATCGTGGCCGTCAACCGCCGCCTCGACCTCGCCACCGCGCAGGCCCTCGGCGACCTGTTCCTGGAGATTGTCGTCGCCCCCAGCTTCGCGGCAGACGCGCTGGAGCACCTCAAGAAAAAGAAAAACCTCCGCCTGCTGGAGGTGCCGGGGCTCGACCAGCCCTACACCCGCAGCGGCACGCAGATCCGCAGCGTCACCGGCGGGCTGCTGGTGCAGGACCGCGACCTCAAGCCCTACGACGCCAAGGCGTGGAAGACCGTCACCAAGAAGGCCCCCGACGCGGCGCAGATGGAGAGCCTCCTGTTCGCGGCGCGCTGCGTCAAGCACATCCGCAGCAACGCCGTCGTCTTCTGCCAAGGCAGCAAGACCGTGGGCATCGGCGGCGGCCAGACCGCCCGCGTCGACTCCACCTTCATCGCCACCCACAAGGGCGGCGACCGCATCCAGGGAAGCGTCCTGGCCTCGGACGCCTTCTTCCCGTTCCGCGACGCCATCGACGTCGCCGCCAAGCATGGCGTCTCCGCCATCGTGCAGCCCGGCGGCTCAATCCGCGATGAAGAGGTCATCCAGGCCGCCGACGAGCACGGCATCGCCATGGTGTTCAGCGGGCAGAGGTCGTTCCGGCACTAGAGGCAGGTGAGCGTGCGTGACGGCCTGCGAAACCACGAATTTCACGAATTGCACGAACCGGCGCGCCTTCGTGGAATTCGTGCAATTCGTGGTTCCTCGGAGGGGTGGGTGATGCTCCGCGTCGCCGTCCTCGCATCGGGGAAGGGCTCCAACCTCAACGCCCTGCTGGCCCGCATCCAGTCGGGCCACGTCCACGCCCGCGTCACCTTGGTGGTCAGCGACCGCCCCGACGCTGGCGCCCTCGACGTCGCGCGCAGGGGCGGCGTGCCCTCGGTGGTGGCGCTGCCGCCGGAGCCGGACGAGAAGCGGGCGCAGTACGACACGCGGCTGCTGGAAGTCCTCCAGGCGGAGCGGCCGGACCTCGTCGTCCTCGCAGGCTACATGCGCATCGCCGGCCCCGCCCTCGTCGCGGCATTCGCGGGCCGCATGGTCAACATCCACCCGGCGCTGCTGCCCGACTTCCGCGGCCTCAACGCGGTGCGGCAAGCCCTCATCGCCGGCGTGGAGCGCGCGGGCTGCACGACGCACCTCGTCACCGACGACCTCGACGGCGGCCCGACCCTGCTCCAGGCGTCGCTGCGGGTGCGGCCCGGCGAGGACGAGCACGCCCTCCAGCAGCGCATCCTCCGGCTGGAGCACCTCCTCCTGCCGCGCACCGTGGAGCTGTTCGCGGAGGGCCGCGTCAAGGCCCACGGCGGCAAGGCCACCATCCTGCCCGGTCCCAGTTGGCTGGGCCGCCAGGACCTTCCCCTCGTCTCAGGGGCCGAGTACGGCGAGGGCTTCTGATGTGGTCCTACGCCGAAAGCCTGGAGTGGCTCTATGCGCGGCAGGCGCTTGGCATCAAGCTGGGCCTCGGCAAGGTGGAGCGCCTGCTGGAGCTGCTCGGCCGCCCGCAGGACAGCTTCCGCAGCGTCCACGTCGCGGGCACGAACGGGAAGGGCTCCGTCACGCGGATGCTCGCTGCGGCGCTGGCCCGGTCTGGCCACCGCACCGGCTGCACCACGAGCCCGCACCTCGTCTCGTTCACCGAGCGCGTCGAGGTTGACGGCGCCCCCATCGCGCAGGCCGAGGTCGCGCGCCTGCTGCACCGCATCCGCCCGCACGTCGAGGCGCTGGACGCCGACGGCGAGCCGCCCACGTTCTTCGAGGTGGTCACCGCGCTCGCCTTCTGCGCCTTCCGCGACGCGGGGGTCGAGTGGGCCGTCGTGGAGACCGGCCTGGGCGGCCGCCTCGACGCCACCAACGTCCTGGAGCCGGCGCTGACCGTCATCACCAACGTGGCGCTCGACCACGAGGGCTTCCTCGGCTCCACCGTGGCGGACATCGCGGCGGAGAAGGCGGGCATCATGAAGCCCGGCGTGCCCTGCGTCACCGCCTGCACGGGCGACGCGCTGTTCGTGCTGAAGGCGCGCAGCCACGAGGTGCGGGCTGCCATGTCGGTCGTATCGACAATGGGCGGCGGTGACTACACCGTCGTCCCCGACGAGCGCCACCTCGTCCTGCTGCGCCCCACGGGGGAGTCGCGCTACGAGGTCGGGCTGGCGGGGCGCCACCAGCGCGAGAACGCCGCCGTCGTGGTGGCCGCCGCCGAGGCGCTGCGGACCCAAGGCATCGCCCTGCCGGAGCGTGCGCTGCGCGAGGCCCTGCGCGACACCCGCAACCCGGGCCGCATGGAGACCCTGGAGTTCCAGGGCGCGCAGGTCCTGGTGGACGGCGCCCACAATCCTGCGGCGGCGCAGGCATTGCGCCAGCACCTCTATGACACCGGCTGGTCCGGCTTCGACCTGGTGGCGGGCTTCTGCGCCGACAAGCGCTGGGAGGAGGCGGTCGACGAGTGGCTCCTGCCCGCCGCGCGGCTGTGGGCGGTGCCGGTGCGCAACCCCCGCACGCTTGCCGCGGAGGCGCTGCGCCGGCACGGCACCGAGGCGGGCGTCCGCTCGGCGGCCTGCCCCGACGCCGGCACGGCGCTGCGGCAGGCGGTCGCGGCGGGGGCGCGGCGCATCGTCGTCGCGGGCTCGCTGTTCCTCGCCGGTGAGGCGCTCGCGTTCCTGCACGGCCGGCCGCTGGAGGAGATTCGTGGCTCCCAGTAAGCTGGCCATCCAGACCGTGGACTTGCCGTGGCTCGACAGCTTGGAGGCCCATCGCCGCCTGCGCGCTGCGGGCCTGTCCCCCTTGCTGCTGGAGTCCGCTGGGCGGCATCCCGAGGCGGGCCGCTCGTTCATCGGCCTCACCCCACATGTCGAGGTGCGCATCATTTCCCACCAAGCCACGGATTCTACGGATGACACGGAACAAACGCTCCGTGCAATCCGTGGAATCCGTGGTTCGTCGGGCGGCCGGGAGTGGAGCATCGAGGAGCGGTGGGCCGACGGCGCCATCGAGGTCTACGACGGCGACCCCGTCGAGCACTTGCGCCGCCTGACCGAGAAGTTCCACTTTGCGGTCGACGCGTCGGACGGCGGGTTCACCGGCGGCTGGATGGGCTGCTTCGGGTTCGGGTTCGCCAACGCGCTGGAGCCGACGCTCCCCGCCCAGCCGCCCTCCACCATCCCGGACGCTGTGCTGCGCCTCTGCCTCGACGCCTTGGTGTTCGACGCCAGGGCGGGAACGCTGCGCCTGCACGCCGCCGAGCTCGACGGGGCGCCTCCAGTCGAGGAGCGCATCGCCGCCATCACCACGGCCCTCTCCCTCTCTCCCCAACTCACGGATTGCACGGAGCAAATGACTCGTTCCGTGGAATCCGTGCAATCCGTGGTTTCGGAGGAGAGGTGGGTCTCCAGTTTCACGCAGGAGGACTTCGGGCAGGCGGTGCGCGACCTGAAGG
>JAIVGU010000046.1 GCA_020201445.1 Halobacteriales archaeon | reverse complement strand
CACCGTCACCATCTACACCCAGTACGGCGCCGAGAAGGTGGACATCCAGGTGTGGGAGTACGAGGACGGGCGCCCCTGCGAGGTGTTCGTCGGTGCCCGCAAGTCGGGCACCCTGGTGGACAATTTCCTCAAGGAGATCGGCAAGAACTACAGCCGCAACCTCCAGCTCGGCATGACGCTGGACGACCTGACCCGCAAGCTCATCAACGAGCACGGGCCGCTCGCCGGCCAGACCGACCACAGGTACATCAAGAGCTGCCTGGGCATCCAGGACCTCATCGGCAAGCTGCTGCGCTACGAGTACTTCGGCGAAACCGGCTTCCTGTCGGTCAAGCCCGACCCCGCGGACCCGACCTACGTCCCCACGCGCAAGGAGTACCTGGAGAGCCTGCGCATGGCCAAGCAGCGCCCCAAGGCGGAGAAGACGCTGCTGGAGTTCACGGAGGTGCCGCACACGGCGCCCCCGGAGCCCACACTGGAGACGAAGCTGGGCAAGACCAACTCCGCGGACCCCAACGAGTTCCTGGCGGGCCTCGGCGGCGACGCCCCAGCCTGCGACCAGTGCGGGCACACCACCATCCGCAACGGGGCGTGCTACAAGTGCCTCAACTGCGGCAATTCGATGGGCTGCTCGTAGGCATCCACTGCTGGCGGGGCCTCCCACCCGCCGCCTCCCCTCTTTCCCTTCCCCCCTTTTCTCGAAGGTCCTCTCGCATGACGGGCCATCGGTTGACGGAACGCCTTGCCCTTGCAGGGCGAGAGCCCGTCTCCAGCCCGCAACCAGCGCCCTGTCCAGGGACAACCGTCGGTGCCTCGGCCCACGTTTTCCTTCGCCATCGCCTCGCCTTATGCCCTAGGGCGTCGAGCAGAGGTCGGTGTCCAACATGACCCACCCAACCACACAACGGAAGAAGACGCGCCATCGACTCCTGATGGCAGCCCTGGCCGGCAGCCTCCTGCTGCTGGTCGCCCCCGCCGCGTCGGCCCAGGGCCTCGGCCTCGGCGCCGACACGGCGGCCAACGCCGTGGCGCAGGCCACCGGGACCGCGCTCGGCCCTGTGAACGCCGCCGCTGACGCCGCGTCGCACGCCACCGCCGGCGTGCAGGGCTCCGCCGCCCAGCTCGCGGCCGACGCCACGGCTGGCGCGAGCGCCGACGCCGGCGACCTCGCCAGCCTCGACGCCGACGCCAACGCGGACGTCGCCCTTGACGCCAACGCCCCGTCCCTGCCCCCCTCGGGTGGCGCGGCGGGCGCGGCCTCCGACGAGGACTTCCTCGGCTGGCTGCTGCACCTGGTGGTCGGCGTCGACCTGTCGGCCCACGCCGACGTGGCCGGCACCCCGGTCGACGTCGACGTCCCCGCAGTGGACCTCGACACAGGCGACCTGACCGGCCAGGCGACCGGCCTGGTTGGCGGCGCCGCTGGCGACCTCGCCAGCCAGCTCCCCAGCCCCGCCGGCTCGCTCGCCAACGGCGCGGTCGGCACGGTCTCCGCGACCGCCAGCCTGCCGTGAAGCGGCCAATCCACCCTTCTCCCCTTTTCCCATCCCCCCAATCCAGAACCATCGTTTCTTGTGGAAAGCCCACCCCCCTTCCCAGGAGAGTTCCCTGATTCCCAATCAGCAGAAGCAGGCCAGGACCCGGTCGCGCGCGACCCCCATCTCCTCCGCCACGGCGACCGCCATCCCGGGGTCCGGCTGGGTCGCCTTCGGGGGCGCCGGGACGGGCATCTGGGCGATGAACGCGTCCAGCTCGTCGAACGCCTCCACCGTCAGCCCCGCCTCGCGCAGCAGCCTGTGGTAGCGCCCGGCGCCGCCGGCGTGCGCCTCCGCGATGAGGGCCCGCATGTCCGGCTGCTCCTTGAGGGCCTTGAGCGCGGTCTTGGCGCCGAAGCCCTTCACGCCGTCGTTCCAGTCGGTGCCGCACAGGATGGCGATGTGCCGGAGCTGCGCGCGGCTCAGGCCGTGCCCGTCGAGGTCGGTGAGGTGGTGCAGGAACGGCTGCTGCGAGCCGGCCTTGCGCAGGACCGCCGGGGCGCCCGCCACCAGGGCGTCGTAGTCCTCCGTGGCCACGGCGTCGGCGTGGCCGGCGTGGCAGAGGGCCGTCGCGTAGCGCTCCCCGTCGTGGTCGGCGCGCACCACCGCCACGCCCAGCGCCTCCAGGAGGCGGCTGCAGTCCTCGATCATCTTCGCGTCGAGGTATGCACCTGGCCGTCCCACACCACGATGGGCTCGGCGCCGCGCTCGCGCAGGTGGCGCACCAGGTTGACGTAGCCCACCAGGTGGCCGATGGCGCGGCCGTCGCGGCTGCGCAGCAGGTCGCCGTCCCTGCCGCGGAACGAGGTGAGGTAGCGGAACGCGACGTTGTGGCCGTCGACGGCGATGCGCTTGCCCGCGTACCACCCCTCCGGCACCGGATGCTGCGGGAACAGGTCCCTCAGGTTGACGCCCACGCTCCCCTCGGGGGACCCACCACGGGGGGCGATATGGCGCTTGCCACCCACGCGTCCGCGACCGGCGCGGTTTTGTTGCGCCCCCCCTTGCGCGCCGCATGGCCTCGCCGTTCGCCGACTCCCGCATCCTCCTCACCGGGGCCACGGGGGGCATCGGCGCCGCCACCGCGGAGGCGTTCTGCCGCGAGGGCTGCAAGGAGATTGTCGTCACCGGCCGCCGCGAGGAGCTGCTCAAGGAGAAGGCGAAGGCGTGGAGCGACACCTACGGCTGCGACGTGGCCGCCATCGTCCTCGACGTCCGCAGCCGCCCCGACATCGAGGCCATCGCCGCCGAGCACGCGAGCCTGTTCGACGTGGACATCCTCGTCAACAACGCCGGCCTGGCGCGCGGCCGCGAGCCGATGCAGGAGTCCGAGGTGGACGACTGGGAGGAGATGGTGGAGACCAACGTCCTGGGCCTGCTCTACGTGACCCGGCAGGTGCTGCCCAGCATGGTGGCGCGCGGCTCGGGGCACATCGTCAACCTGGGCAGCGTCGCGGGGCGCTGGACCTACACGGGCGGCGGCGTCTACAGCGCCACCAAGGCCGCCGTCACCAAGCTGACGGAGGGGCTGCGGATGGACCTGCACGGCAAGAACGTCCGCGTCAGCAACATCGAGCCCGGCCTGGTGGAGACGGAGTTCAGCCTCGTGCGGTTCAAGGGCGACGGCCCGCGGGCCCGCGAGGTCTACGCCAACACCCGGCCGCTCAAGGCGGAGGACATCGCCGACACCATCCTCTGGGTGTGCAGCCGCCCGCCGCACGTCAACGTCCAGGAGCTGGTCATCTACCCGACCGACCAGGCCCACGTCGGCATGGTGCACCGGACGAAGTAGACACACCGTGGAAACGGGACATGTCCATGGTTTTCTTCGACTTGTCAGCGCAAAGCCGCGTCCCCTTCCAGAAGTCCATTGCGGGGCGTTCAAAATCCCGGCCGGCGCTTCCTCCCCCGTGGATGTGAAGCGGCTGCACCTCTACATCACCGGGGCCGTGCAGGGCGTGATGTTCCGCGAGTCCACCCGCAAGCAGGCGGAGCAGTACAACGTCCGCGGCTGGGTCCGCAACCTCCCCGACGGCCGCGTCGAGGCCATCCTGGAGGGCACGCCGTTCGCCGTCGACTCGGTGGCCGACTGGTGCCACCACGGCCCCGAGCGCGCCAAGGTGCGCCACGTCGAGGCGAAGGAGGAGCCCGCGACGGGCCAGTTCGCCGCCTTCAAGGTGCTGCGGTAGGCGCCACCCTGGCTATCACCGAACGTGGCGGGGCGCACTGCACGTTTTCTATACTCCCCGCCCGCTGCCTGCGGCGTGCGCCCTGTCCCTCTGGCGGTGGCCTTGGGCATCGCACTGGCAGGCTGTGTCGCCAAGGCGCCGTCCCCGGCCCCCGAGGCACCGGAGGAGACTCCGCCTTGGCTCGCGGCCCTGCCTGCCCTGGAGGGCTGCAACCGATGCTTCGAGGCCAGCGTGGCGGTGGACGACGCCGGGCGCATCGTCGCCACCGTGGAGGAGGGCGAGGCCCTCGCGGTCTCGGAGGATGGCGGCGCCACGTTCGCCGCGGTGGCGGCGCCGCCGCTGCCGGCCACCCTGCTCGGGAGCGGTCGCACCGACGCCCTGGTCGAGGCCGCCCCCGACGGCCGCCTGCTATACTCCGCCCTGGTGCAAGAGCTGACCGAGGGGGCCGTCGCGCAGTGGAGCCTCCAGGCCGCCACCTCGCAGGACGGCGGCAGAACTTGGCTGACCAACGTGTTCCTGTCGCCCTTCCTCCTGCCAGCTACGCTGCCGGTGAGTGCGGACCGCCAGTGGTTCGTGGCCGGGACGGACGGCGCCGCGTACATCGTGTGGGGCCACTACGCGGGGAGCCTGGACCTGCCGACGGGTTGGCAGACCCTTGGCACTGGCCTCTATGTGCTGGCCTCGAAGGATGGTGGCCGCACGTTCGGGCAGCCCGTCCTGGCGGCCTCCAAGGCGCAGGACGGTGCGCTCGGCGCCGGCCACCCCGTGGTGCGCCGGGACGGAAGCCTGTGGGTTCCCTACGCCACGAGCGGCTTCCCGTCCGGGCGGGTGAACCTGCGCACCGACTACCCCGTTGCCGCGGCGGTCTCGACGGACGGTGGAGCCACCTTCCAGAGCCATGTCCTGCACCAGGACCCCGCCGGCTTCGTGGCCATCTGGCCGTTCCTGGCCGAGCGGGACGGGAAGCTTGCCCTTGCCTGGTGGGACCTGCGCGGGAACGGAACCATCCAGGGCCTCGACCTGGAAGCCGGGGCGGCACCCGTCCAGTGGGGTGGGCCGAACGCGACCAAGGGCCCTTGGGTCTCCCCCGACGCCTCGACGATTGCATGGTGGCAGGCGCAGGGCAAGGAGTACGCCCTCCACATCGCGCGCCCCCTGCTGGGCCGGGACGACGTGGTGGCCGGCCCGCTGCAGGGCATGCCGGGGCGCGGCCCGTCCGACTTTGCGGCGGTCGCCCTGCTGCCGGACGGGCGGGCCGTGACCGCCTGGGGCGACGGCGAGGGCACGCTCTGGGTCCGCGCCGAGGCGCCGCGCATTGGTGCGCCCTTGGCCTAAAATAGGCGGCCCCGGTCGCCGCCCCCATGGCCCTCGAAACGACCTTCGTCATGATCAAGCCCGACGCCGTGCAGCGCGGCCTCGTCGGCGAGATTGTCTCCCGCTTCGAGCGCAAGGGCCTCAAGGTCAAGGCGATGCGCCTGGAGATGCCGGACCCCAAGACCATCGAGAGGCACTACGAGGTCCACAAGGCCCGCCCCTTCTACGCCGGCCTCGTGAGGTACATGACCTCCGGCCCCGTGGTGCCGATGATGGTCGAGGGCGAGTCCGCCATCGCCGTCGTGCGCACCCTCCTGGGCGCCACCAACCCGGTGCAGGGCAAGCCGGGCGAGCTCCGCTTCGACCTGGGGCAGCACATCGGCCGCAACATCCTCCACGGCAGCGACTCCGCCGAGACCGCGAAGTTCGAGCTGGGCCTCTGGTTCCCCAAGGGCGGCGCCGAGTACAAGCGGGCTGGTGACGAGTTCCTGTTCGAGTAGGTGCGGCCACGGCCCCAAGCACGCCCGCCCAACCGACCCCCTTCCTGTTCCGCCACCGCGGCATCGCCATCGGCTTGGGCTACGTTGCCGCCGCGGCCCTCGCGTTCGCCGTGCAGCCGTGGTGGCCGAAGACCGCGCTCGACCGCTTCCTCGCCGTCGACCCCGCCGCCCGCATCAGCGCCGGGGCCAGCGCCGTCGCCGTGCCCCTGTGGCAGCTCGTCCTCCCCGTTGCCCTCGTCCTCGTGTGCTGGGCGCTGCGGTCCTGGGGAACGAGCTACCTGCGCGGCCACGTCATGGCCGACCGCTCCCTGCACACCGACCGCCTCATCGTGGCGGGCCCGTTCCGCTGGGTCCGCAACCCGCTCTACCTGGGCAACCTGTTCCTCTCCACGGCCTATGGGCTCCTCCTGCCGCCGCCTGGGCTCCTCATCGTCCTCGCTCTCCAGGGCACTCTGCTCGGCACGCTGGCCCACCTGGAGTCGAAGGCCCTGCGCGCCCGCCACGGCGCCGAGTACGACGCCTACGCCCGCAAGGTGCACGCGTTCCTGCCGCTGCCGCCGCGGGCCGGGGTGCCGAGCGCTCCCGTGGCGCCCGACTGGCGCAACGGCTGGATGACCGAGGCGTGGATCCTCGGCTTCGCCCTCTACCTCCTGGGCGTCGAGCTGCACCGCCCCGCCGTCATCTGGGCCGCGGTCGGCGTCATCCTGGCGGTCCTGCTGCGCAACAAGGCCGCGCACCGCACGGCTCGTGCCGCCTAAGGGGGGGCCTGCCGCGCCGCCTGGAGCGCCTTGGCGTACCACTCGACGTGCCCCAGGAACGTGTCGATGCGCCTCGCCCACTCCTCCGGCTCCGCCAGGGGGCCGTCGGGGCCGAACGCCTTGCCGACGTGGGGGACCGGGATGTGCTGCGGCACCGCGACCGCGCCCAGGCCGGCGACCGTCTGGCGCAGCATGTCAAGTGCCCGCAGGCCGCCCGAGACGCCGCCGCAGCCGACGAGGCCGAACGGCTTGCGGTTCCACGATTTGAAGGTCATGTCGAGGAGGTTCTTCAGCGCGCCCGGGAAGCCGTAGTTGTACTCCGGCGTCACGACGACGAAGCCGTCGGCGGCTTGAAGTTGGTGGATGAACGCGCGCAGGTCGTCGGAGATGGGGATGCCCGGCGGCGGCGCGCTGGGGTCGAGGTCGGGCAGGTCGATGACGCGGCCACGCAGGTTGCCGTAGTCGTGGTCACGCGGGTCGATGAATGCGCTCTCGACGCCGGGGCGGGCGGCGAGGCGGCCGTGGACGTAGCGCGCAACGTGCTCCGACCTTCGGCCCTCGCGGACGGTGCCGAGGATGACGGGGATGCGGAGGGTCACGCAGGAGGCAGCCGGCCTCCGGCAGAAAGCCTTCCTGCCCGGGCGGCCTCGGGGTGACGGAACCACATTCGTGGTTCCCCCTAGCCCGCCCCAAAACCGGCATATAGAACCCGTCTGTGGCCGCAGCATGCCCCGCGACGACCGCACCGCCGAGGAGAAGCTCGCCGACGAGCTTGCGGCGGAGCTTGAGGCGGAGTTCGCGGACCACTTCGAGGACGAGGCCAAGCCGGCGGAGAAGGCCAAGGAGCCGGAGCCTGCGCCGCCCGTCCCCAAGAGGGAGGAGGCCAAGCCGAAGCCGATGGAGGTCAGTGAGGAGGCGGTCGCCAAGGCGAAGGAGCAGGCGAAGCAGGCCACCGAGGGGGACGCGGACAAGGCCATCGGCGCGCTCACCGCCCGCTCCGCGACCGCCTACACCCGCTCCCCCATCGTGTCGGTCCTCGGACACGTCGACCACGGCAAGACCAGCGTCCTCGACAAGATCCGCGGCACAAAGGTCTTCGACCGCGAGGCGGGCGCCATCACGCAGCACATCGGCGCCAGCGAGGTGCCCATGTCGACCATCTACGACCGCTGCGGCGTCCTGCTGAAGGGCAAGTCGTTCGGCGTCCCTGGCCTGCTGTTCATCGACACGCCGGGCCACCACGCCTTCAGCAGCCTGCGGCGGCGCGGCGGCCAGCTCGCCGACATCGCCGTCCTCGTGGTGGACATCAGCGAGGGCCTCATGCCGCAGACCCTGGAGGCCATCCAGATCCTCCGCAGCACCAAGACGCCGTTCATCATCGCGGCCAACAAGGTGGACCGCTGCCAGGGCTGGGCCACCACCAAGGACGCGCCGTTCATCCTCAACGTCCGCAAGCAGAGCGAGCAGGCGCAGGCCAGCTTCGACGACAAGTTCTACCGCCTCATCGCGGCCCTCTACCAG